>CAZSPS010000186.1:0-4256 GCA_964608875.1 uncultured Ectothiorhodospiraceae bacterium | reverse complement strand
CGCTTCACCGCGTCCGGTGGCGGCGGAACGCCGCCGCCACCGCCACCACCGCCGCCGCCACCGCCGTGCAGATCGCCCGGCTCCTCTTCCGGCGCGCCGCCAACGCGGCGGGGCTGCTGCTCGCCGTCCTGCTCCTCAACTTCACGCTGATCCATCTCGCCCCCGGCGACCCCGCCGAGGTCATCGCGGGCGAGATGGGCGGCGCGACCGAGGAGATGCTGCGCGACATCCGGCGCACCTACGGCCTCGACCGCCCGTTCCACGAGCAGCTGGGGCTGTACCTCGGCCGGGTGGCGCAAGGCGACCTCGGCTACTCCTTCTACTTCGACACCCCGGTGCTCGCGCTCATCCTCGACCGGCTGGGCGCGACCCTGCTGCTGGTGGTGAGCGCGCTCGTCATCGCCATCCTCGTGGGGACGTTCCTGGGGGTGGTGGCGGCGCAGCGGCCGAACGGCCTGCTGAGCCACACGGTGACCGTGCTGTCGCTGGTCGCCTACGCGGCGCCGGTGTTCTGGACCGGCATCCTGCTCATCATCGCGTTCGCGAGCCTCATCCCGCTCTTCCCGGTGAACGGGATGTACGACGTGACCGGGCCGCAGGACCTGCTCTCGCGCACCCTCGACGTGCTGCACCACCTGGTGCTGCCGGTGGTGACCCTGTCCACCATCTACCTCGCCTTCTACAGCCGGCTGGCGCGCGCCTCGATGCTGGACGTGCTCGGCGCCGACTACATCCGCACCGCGCGCGCCAAGGGGTTGAGCCGGTTCGTGGTGGTGTACAAGCACGCGCTGCGCAACGCCGTGCTGCCGGTGGTGACCTTCGCGGGGCTGCAGTTCGCGCAGCTGTTCTCGGGGGCGGTGCTGGTGGAGACGGTGTTCAGCTGGCCGGGGCTCGGCACCCTGGCGTTCGACTCCATCCTGCGGCGGGACTCGCCGACCCTGCTCGGCATCCTGTTCTTCTCCGCGCTGGTGGTGATCGTGGTGAACCTGCTGACCGACCTGCTCTACCGCCTCATCGACCCGCGCATCCGCGGGAGCGACGCCCGGTGAGCGCGCCGCGCGGCACGCCGGCGGCGGACGCGGCCGTGGAGACGGCGCTCCGGGTCGAGAGCCCCGTGCGCGAGGCGTGGCGGATGTTCCTTCGCAACGGCGCGGCCATCGGCGGCCTCGCCATGCTCGCCACGGTGCTGGCGATGACCCTGCTCGGGCCGCTCGTGCACCCGGTGGACCCGTTCGAGATGGTGTGGGCGCCGCTCTCGCCGCCCGGCGACGAGGGCTTCCTCCTCGGCACCGATTACCTCGGGCGCGACCTCTTCACCAGCATCGTCTACGGCGGGCGGGCGACCCTGGCGGTGGGGGCGTCGGCGGCGGCCATCACGGTCGCGATCGGCCTCACCGTCGGCGCGCTCGCGGGCTTCTACCGCGGGTGGGTGGACGAGGCGCTGATGCGCATCACCGAGTTCTTCCAGGTGCTGCCGCCGCTGCTGCTCGCCATGGTGCTGGTGATGCTGTTCTCGCCCTCGCTCACCACCATCGCCGTCGCCATCGGCATCGTGTCGTGGCCGAGCGCGGCGCGGCTCACGCGCGCGGAGTTCCTGCGCATCCGCGAGCTCGAGTACGTGAAGGCCGCGCGCTCCATCGGCGCGCGCAACGCCCGCATCATCTGGCGGGTCATCCTGCCGAACGCCGCGCCGCCGCTCATCGTCTCCGCCGCGCTCTCGGTCGGGGTGGCGATCCTGTTCGAGGCGGGGTTGAGCTTCTTGGGCCTCAGCGACCCGAACGTCATGAGCTGGGGCTACCTCATCGGCTCCAACCGGCCGTACATCCTGGACGCCTGGTGGGCGGTGACCTTCCCGGGGGTCGCCATCTTCCTCACCGTGCTGGCCGTGAGCCTCATCGGCGACGGCCTCAACGACGCGCTCAACCCGAAGCTCCGGCGGAGATAGGGGCGCGCGGGGATGGACGGTGAGGCGCTGCTGTCGCTGCGCGGCCTGCGGGTCGAGTTCGACACCGCGGACGGCATCGTGCCCGTGGTGCAGGACCTCACCTTCGACGTCGCGGCCGGCGAGACGCTCGGCATCGTCGGCGAGTCCGGGTGCGGCAAGTCGATGACGGCGCTCGCCGTCATGGGGCTGGTGCCGACCCCGGGCGGGCGCATCGCGGGCGGCGCGGTGCGTCTTGCGGGCGAGGACCTCGCGGGCGCGGACGAGGCGCGGCTGCGCGAGGTGCGCGGCAACGAGATCTCCATGGTCTTCCAGGAGCCCATGACCTCGCTCAACCCGGTGTTCACGGCGGGCGAGCAGATCGCGGAGACCGTGCGCGTGCATCAGGGCCTCGACCGGCGCGCCGCGCTCGAGCGGGCGGTGGAGATGCTGAAGGCGGTGGGCATCCCGGCCGCCGAGCGGCGCGCGCGCGAGTACCCGCACCAGCTCTCCGGCGGCATGCGCCAGCGGGTGATGATCGCCATGGCCCTCGCCTGCCGGCCGAAGGTGCTGATCGCGGACGAACCGACGACCGCCCTCGACGTGACGGTGCAGGCGCAGATCTTCGACCTGCTGAAGGAGCTGCAGCGCGACACCGGCACCGCCATCGTCCTCATCACCCACGACATGGGCGCGATCGCGGAGATGGCGGAGCGGGTCGTGGTCATGTACGCCGGGCGCAAGGTGGAGGAGGGGCCGGTCGGCCGCATCCTGAGCCGGCCCCTGCACCCCTACACGCGCGGGCTCATCGCGTGCGTGCCGCACCTGACGGCGGAGCCGCCCGCCGAGCGCCCGCCGCTGGTGGAGATCCCGGGTGTGGTGCCGGGCCTCGCCGAGCTCGGGCGCGCGGGCTGCCCCTTCGCGCCGCGCTGCGGCCATGCCGTGGACGAGTGCCGGGCCGCGATGCCGGCGGAGACGGCGCCCGCCCCCGGCCACCGGGTGTCGTGCGTGCTCGCCCCGGCGGAGGGCGCGGCGTGACCGGGCCGGGGCCGCGCGACGGGGCGGGCGCCGCCGGAACCGGGGCCGCACCCGAAACCGCAACCGGGGCCGAATCTGGGGCCGTGTCCGGCGCCGGAACCGGGACGACCGGCGCTGCGCAGGACAACGCGCTGCTGTCGGTGCGCGACCTCGTCGTGCACTTCCGCACGGGGCGCGGCGGCGGCGGCGCGTTCGGGCGGCGCCCGCAGACGGTGCACGCCGTGGACGGGGTCTCCTTCGACGTGGCGCGCGGCGCCACCTTCGGGCTGGTGGGCGAGAGCGGCTCGGGCAAGACCACCACCGCGCTCGCGGTGATGCGGCTCACCCCGGTGACGGGCGGCGCGGTGCGCCTCGGGGAGACGGACCTGCTCGCGCTCGAAGGCGAGGCGCTGCGGCGCGAGCGCGAGCGCATGCAGATGATCTTCCAGGACCCCTACTCCTCGCTCAACCCGCGCGTGCGGGCCGGCGCCATCGTGCGCGAGCCGATGGACCTCATCGGGGTCGGGGAGGACGCGCGCGAGCGCGGCGAGCGCGAGGGCGAGCTGTTCCGCCTGGTGGGGCTGCGCCCGGAGCAGCGCGCCCTCTTCCCGCACCAGTTCTCGGGCGGGCAGCGCCAGCGCATCGGCATCGCGCGCGCGCTCGCCACCCGCCCCGAGCTCATCGTCTGCGACGAGCCGGTGTCCGCCCTCGACGTCGCCATCCAGGCCCAGATCCTGAACCTGCTGCGCCGCCTGCAAGGGGAGTTCGGCCTCACCTACCTCTTCATCAGCCACGACCTCGGGGTGGTGCAGTACATGTGCGACGAGATCGCGGTGATGTACCTGGGGCGCATCGTCGAGCACACCGACCGCGTCCAGCTCTTCCGCGAGCCGCTGCACCCCTACACCTGGGCGCTGCTGTCGGCGGTGCCCTCGGCCGACCCCGCCATCCGCCGCTCCGGTGCGCGGGTGCAGCTCAAGGGCGACCCGCCGAGCCCCATCGACCCGCCGCCCGGTTGCCGCTTCGCCGGCCGCTGCCCCTTCGCCGAGGCGCGCTGCCGGGAGGAAGACCCGCCGCTCCGCCCCATCCGCCCCGGCCACCGCGTCGCCTGCCACCTGGTCGGCGACGACGGCTCCGCCCCCCACCTCCGCCCCGCCTGAATCCGGGCGGTAAACGGGGGGTTGACATCGGTCCGAAGGCCGTTACCATCCCGGCCCATGTTCGTTCGCGGCCCGATTCGAGAGACCGCCTTCTTGCGCTTCGCAGGCGCGCGCGTTTGCGCACGTACCGCTACCCCCCCCCCCCCCCCCCCCCCCCC
>CAZSPS010000185.1:0-1903 GCA_964608875.1 uncultured Ectothiorhodospiraceae bacterium | reverse complement strand
GCCGGGCCGGTACGTCAGCGAGGCGGAGAACCCCATGTCCTCGAACCCGCTCGACTCGTGCGCGAGCAGCATGCGCCCGGCGATGTCGAGCTCGAGCCCGAGCCGCGGGTCGGCCCAGGCGAGGCCGCCGCCGAGTTCGACCCCGAAGCCTTCATCGGCGTCGCCGCCGTCGTGGCGCAGGCCGGCTTCGAGTTTCGGCGTCACGGCGCCTTCGCCGAGCGCCAGCGTCCAACTGCCCTCGAGGCCCAGCCGCAGCCGGGTCGTGTCGGCCTCGGATGCCGCCAGGCCCTGCGCGCGGTCGGACGAGGTGCTCGTCCACAGCGCGTCGGATACCACCGCCAGCGCGAGCCCGCCCCCGCCAGGGGCGCCGGACAGCTCGCCCCGCCCGCCCAACGCCGCCATGCGCCAGCCGATGTCCGTCCGCATGGCGGTTGCGGGCTGCGAGGCCGGGTCCCCGTGCGCGGCGGGGGCCGCGCGGCCGGTCGCGATTGTCGCGCGTCGCCTGGTTGGCGCCGCCGATGCCATGAAGTTCCCCATGTCCGCGTTCGGCGACATGACCGGGTGCGCCACGGTCCGTCCCGCCAGGGGCGACACGGTCAGCCGGCCGCCGCCGTAGCCGGCCGCGCCCCACAGGGTCAGCCGATCCGACGGACGCCAGGAGGTCCACGGAATCGCGGCGGTCAGCGTGGACTCGACCTCGCCGGATTGCGCCTCCGGATGGTCGTAGTCGCCGCGCCCGACGCTCTGCGTCAGCGCCACACCCAGCAGCCAGTCGCCGCGGGCGTAGTCCGCGCCCAGCATGGCGGTGGCGATCCCGCCATCGAGGCGCAGCGATTCGTCGGCGCCCTGGAAGTGGGAGCGGGCGCCCCGCCCCCAGAACGCCAGCGTGCCGCCGGCGCCGTCGGGCCGGCCGTTGTATGCGAAGGAACCGCCGAGGAGCAGGTCGGCGAGGGTCATTCCCTGGCTTTGGCCCTGCGGCGGCCCGTGGGAGGAACCCGTGCCGACGCCGCCGTAGCTCCAGGCGCCAACGTCGCCGCCGGCGCCGTGCGGATCGCGGCCGGGCGCCGGGAAGCCGTCCGGCCCGGCGCCATCAAGGCGCATGGGCTGCCCGCCCGACGGGAAGGCGCTCGCGGCCTGTCCGCCGCGCCCGCCCGCAGGAGACGGGCCGTTCGGCCCCGCGCCATTCGCACCCATGGGTTGCCCGCATCCATCCGCGGAGAGCGATCCGTTCGGCCCGCCGCGCGGACCCGCCGGTCCGTGCCGGTGCGCGGAGCCTCCGGTACGGTCCTGGGTGCCGTGCCGCACCGTGTGCGCTTCCGCCGGGCCGTGTAGGCCCGCAGGCTCGCCGGTACGGTTGTCCGGCACGTGCGCGGGCGCGCCCGACAGGGCGCTCTGTCGGCTCGCGCGGTCGCCGGCGCCGCCGCGAGCCGAACCGCCGCCGTCGCAACTTTCCGCCCACGCTCCGCCGAGCGGCTGCCCCGCGAAATTGCCCCGGAACCCCGGCGTGCGGTCCGCCGTCATGCGCGCGGCGATGCCGTCGAGCGCCTGCTCGGCCACCGCCCGCCCGAAACGGCCCAGCCACGCGCCGGGGATCGGGTCGTCGTTGAGGACCGTGCCGAGCGCCTCGCCGTCGGTGACGACGGCGCCGCGCGCATGGGAGCTCAGGATGTAGAACTGCTCGCCCGGGTCGTCGTGGGCGTCGTCCACCGCCCACACCTCGATCGTCCCGCCGCTCGCCCCCGCGGGGATGCGCAGCGTGCCCGTGGTCTCCTCCAGGTCCTCTCTCACGTTCGCCCCGTTGGCGAGTTGCGCGGAGCCGTGCACGGTGGCGTACCAGCCCAGTTCCACGCGCACCGGCGCGGGCTTCGTCAGCGTCACCCGAAATTCGATGTAGCTGCCCTCG
>CAZSPS010000184.1:0-1664 GCA_964608875.1 uncultured Ectothiorhodospiraceae bacterium | reverse complement strand
ACTTGGCGTAGAAGAACCGGTTCCCGACCCGGGCCTCGAGCGTGTAGTGCATCGGGGCGAAGTAGTTGGTGACCTGCTTCGTGTGCCCTTCCCGGTACGCGACCAGGCAGTCGTAGCCGTCGAGACCGTCGAAGATGTGCCTGGGGGCCGGGTCCTGCCCGAGGAAGCGGGCGACCTTGGGCATCGATACGAGGCTCTCGTCCTTGGAAAGGACGAAGGGCGGCCGGATCCCGGGCAGGGCGGTGACATCGCCGCCGGCGCTCTCGCGCAAGGTCCGCAGGTCCTCCTCCGGCAATCCGATGGCGACGGTGTTCCCGCAGCGCTGGACGGGCGCCCGGATCGCGCCGAAGAACTCACCGCTCGGGGACGGCAGTCCCCACGCCAGGAATACGCCGTTCGCCAGCAGCGCTAACGTCAGGCCCGCGGATGCGATCGGCTTGGCGGACGGCCACTTCGCGGAGGCCCTTTCCACCACGTCCCCGGCGCAGAACGCGACGATGAAGCACATGGCGACGTAGACGGGGGCGAGGTTGCGCGTCTTGTAATGGGAGGCGTCCAGGAGGGACCAGACGACGAGGACGACGCAGGCTCCCAAGGCGTAGAGCGGGACGAGCCGGCGTTCGGGCGAGCGGGCGAGCCACAGCATGCCGGCCAGGAACGGCGGAACGATGAGCCATCCCGCGTCCCGGATCATCCGGGCGAAGTAGTCGGCGCCGCCCGCCTCGGTGAGCGCCTGTCCGGTCTCGTAGTACCAGACGTTGCTCAACGTGTAGTCGAAGAAGCGGGACAGGGTGGCGTAGTCCAGGTTGATCAGCACCATGGACGCCAGGAACGCGAGCGCGAAGACTTCGATGCGGGGCGCGGCGCTCCGCCCCGCGCCGCGCACGCCGAGCGCCGCGTGCGCGAATGCCGGAACGGCGATCAGGATGCCGGTGAGCTTGGTGGAGAGGGCGGCCGCGGACAATGCGCCGAGATAGACGATCCTGCGCCAGGACGCCGCCTTGCGGCGCAGGCAGAGGAACGCCGCGAGGTTGAAGATCGCGAACAGCGCCGTTTCGGAGTAGAACACGAGGAACCGGTCCAGCACCAGCGAGCTGCCCAGGACCAGGTTCGCATAGACGGCCGCCGCCGCCAGGTTGAAGCGCCTGAACAACGCCCAGAAGACCAGGCAGAAGGAGCCGATGGCCATGGTCCCGAAAGCGACGCGCATGAAGAAGGCGAAGTCCTGGACGTTGGGGTCCCGGTCGAGCAGCTCCAGCAACGGAGGGCAGAGGTGGGGGCGGAACGCCTTTCGCAGATGGAATCCGCCCGCGCCCGTCCTGCCCGGCGGTTCGTAGGCATTGCCTCCCATGCGGGTATTCATGTACCACACGCCCAAAGGATAGAGGAGCCGCACGGCCCACCGGGTGGTATTGCCGACGCTGTCCGCATACTTCCTCCCGGACAGGTTCAGCTGCTTCACGCCCGAGATCAGGGTTGCGCACTCGTCGGTGCGCTGCCAGGTGAACGTCATCTGCAGGTTGTTCGCCTGCACGATCCACGCGGAGGCCATCAGGAAGAAGAACAGCAAGGCGAGCGCGGCCGTGTATCGCGAGACGGCGATGCGCTCCACCGGGCGCAGCCAAGCCGGTCCCCAGGGCTCGCCGGCCGTGCGGGGGGGGGGG
>CAZSPS010000183.1:0-5805 GCA_964608875.1 uncultured Ectothiorhodospiraceae bacterium | reverse complement strand
CGCCGCCGCGAGGCGGTGCGCGCGCTCGGGCTTCCCTACGTGGTGGCGGAGCGCGCCGGGGAGGTCGTCGGCTTCGCCTACGCCTCGCCCTTTCGGCTCCGCCCCGCATACCGCTTCACGGTCGAGGACTCGGTGTACGTGCGCCCGGACGCGCTCCGCACCGGGGTCGGACGCCGGCTGCTCGAAGCGGTGATCGAAGGCTGCGAGGCGGCGGGACGCCGCCAGCTGCTCGCGATCATCGGCGGCGGGGACGAACGCTCGGCCGGCTTCCATCGCGGGCTCGCGTTCGAGGAAGCGGGCCGCATCCCGGGAGCGGGCTGGAAGCACGGCCGCTGGCTCGACCTCGTGATCATGCGCCGCCCGTTGGGGGCGGGCACGGCGACCGCGCCCGAATGAGGCGCGGCGCATCCACCGGAGCGAAGGCGGCCCCGGCCGCCGGCCGCTTCCACGGCAACCCGGCCGCGCCGCGGCCGGACCACACGGACCATACGGAGAGGAAGGCATGGACCTCGGACTGAACGGAAAGGTGGCGATGGTGACCGGCGCCGGCGCGGGCATCGGCGAGGCGATCGCGCTCGGCCTCGCGGCCGAGGGCGCGACGGTGGTCGGGGCGGACCTCGACGGCGGCAACGTGCGGGCCATGGCCGAGCGGGCCGGGGCGCCGGCCGAGGGGGTGACCCTCGACATCTCCTCGTGGGAGCAGGCGCAAGCCGCCGTGCGCGGGCTGGTCGAGCGCCACGGCCGCCTCGACGTGCTCGTGAACTGCGCGGGCGCGTGGCGCATCGGCCCCTTCATGGACGCTTCGCCCGAAGACTGGGCGTTCGAGATCAACACCAACCTCATGGGCACGATCCACTGCACGCGCGCCGCGCTCGACCCGATGGTGGCGCAGGGCGGGGGCAAGATTGTCAACATCTCCTCCGACGCCGGGCGCATCGGCGAGTTCCGGCAGGCGGTCTACTCCGGCGCCAAGGCCGGCATCATCGGCTTCTCCAAGGCGGTGGCGCGCGAGGTGGGCCGGAGCGGCATCCACGTCAACGTGGTCTGCCCCGGCTACACCAAGACCCAGGGCACGGCCGGCCAGCTCGACCCCGAGCTCGAGGAGCGCATCGCCAAGGGCTACCCGCTGCGCAAGCTCGGGCTGCCGGACGACGTGGCCAAGATGGCGGTCTTCCTCGCCTCGGACGGGGCGAGCCACATCACCGGCCAGACCATCAGCGTCAGCGGCGGCTACTCCATGGCCTGAACCGCGGCGCGCGTGCGCCGCGGCCGGCGCCGAGGCGGCGCTCGGGCAGGGCGTCCGCCGACGGCGCCCCATCCAGGTACGCCACCTCGCGCCCGCCGTGGGCGGAGACCCGCTCGCCCGGAGTGACCACCCCCGTGAGGTTGAGCGGGTCGGCCGCCGACAGCACCACGACCCGCCCCGTGCGCGGCGCGCGGCGGGTGCGCCGCAAGCCCTCGATCGCCTCGGGCAGGGCGAACTGCTCGCCGCTGAAGCCCGCGACGAAGCGCCCGCCCCGCAGCTCGCCCCGATCCTCCCGGCGCCGCAGCACCCGCAGCAGGTCGCGCCAGGGCGGGAGGCCGGCCTCGCGTTCGAGCACCTTGCGGAACACCACCGCGTAGCGCCTGAGGAGGACGTCCGCGATCCGCTCCAGCGGGTCGGCCGCCGTATCCGCCGGATCCGGCGGCGGCAGGCGCGAGGCGACGAGACACCAGCGACCCGCCTCGGCGAACGCGCCCGGCGCGCCGCCCGGCCGGCGGGCGCGCCCGGCGCCGCGGCGGCGGTGGCGGCGGAGGAGGGCGCGAAGGCCCGAGAACCCGTCCGCGGTCACGAGGCCCGCGGCCACGAGCTCCGCCAGCCCGTCCTCCACCTGGACGGCGAGGAGCCCCGAGTGCTCCCTCAGGTCGTCGAAGAACTGCGCGCCGGCGGTGAGCAGCACCTCCCGGACCCGGCGCGCGCGCGACGACAGGGCCGGGTCCGCGTCCGGGCCGGGTTCCACCCCGGCCGGCCGCCAGGCGCCGAGCCGGCGCCGGTCGAGGAAGGCGATGCGGGTCGCGGCGGTGGCGCCCGCGCGGGCGCCGCCGGACGCAGCCGGCGCCGCCGCGCCCGGCGCCGTGCGCCGCAGCCACACCACCCGGCCGGTGAGGCACAGGGTGTCGAGCCAGCCCGGGTCGTAGCCGCGAAGCCGCGCCGGCAGGATCGACTCCTCCCAGGCGGCGGCCGGGGCCTCGAAACCTTCGAGCTGCTCCAGCACCGCGAGGAGCCCGCCCGCACCCTCGCGCCGGTCGTCGAGACCGTGCCAGCCGAACAGGAAGCGCATGTAGTCGGCGGGCTCGACGGGCTCGATCTCGCGCCGCAGCCGGGCGAGGGTATAGCGGTGGATGCGCGCGAGGAGGCGGCGCTCGCACCATTCGGGCTCCGGCGCCGCCTCCCGGCCGTGCGCTCCGGACGCTTCGGGCGCCCCGGTGAAGCGGCCCCGCAGCACGAAGCCTTCGCCTTCCAGGGCGGCGAGCGCCGCGCGCACGCGGGCGCGCTCGATCCCGAGGTCGGCGGCGAGGGCCGCCGCGGTCACCGGACCGAGCCCGCCGAGACGCCCTCGGAGCAGGTCCGCGAGCGCGTCCTCCGGCGATGCGGGCGCGGCGACCCCCGGAGCGGGCTCGAGAGCGGGGGCGGCGTCCGGGCGCACCGCGGCCACGTCGAGGACGCGCTCCGCCGCTACCCAGAGGCCACCCGCGCCCCCGCCCGGGTCCGCCGCCCATCCCGCGCGCCGCTCGCGCACGAGCGTGGCGAGCGGCTCGCGCTCCCCGGCTCCTTCCATTCCGAGCGCCTCGCGCATCTCGCGCGCGGTGAGGAAGCCGAGCACCACGAGCGCGTCGTGCAACGCGTCCGCCGTACCGGTCTCGGGCCACGCCTCTTCCCGCACCCGCCGGATGGCCTCCGGGTCGAGCCTTCCGACGTCCGCCGCGCTCGCCGGGTCGAGCCAACGCCGCGCCGACACCGCCCGCGTGCGGCGCTCCTCCAGGGGGGCGTCGTCGAGGAAGGCGTAGGGCTTGGCGTTCAGGATCTCGTGCGCGAAGGGGGAGGGCTCCGTGAGGTCGCGCGCGTGCACCACGACCTCCCCCCGCTCGATGCGCGCGAGCAGGGTCACGAGGCCGTCCGCGTCCATCGCTTCGTGCAGGCCGTCGTGGACGGTCTGGCGCACCAGCGGGTGGTCCGGGACCTCCCGGTAGCCGCCCGCGAGGTTCTCCGCGCACGCGATCTGGTCCGGGAACACGGCCGCGACCAGGTCCTCGGCCTGCATCCGCTGGATGGGGGCGGGCACCTTGCGCCCGCCCGCGCGGCGCGGCACCGCGAGCGAGGTGTTGGCGTTCCAGCGCCAGCGCACGTCGAAGATCGGGGCGTCGAGCAGAGCCTGCACCAGGACGTCGCGCGCGGTGGCGCTCGCGAGGTACCCGGGGACCTCCTCGAGCGCGAAGCTGTGGGTCTCGCCGAGCGAGAGCACCACGTTGTCCTCGGTCGCCGCCGCCTGCAGCTCGAAGTTGAAGCGCCGGCAGAAGCGCTTACGGAGCGCGAGCCCGAGGGCGCGGTTGATGCGCCCCCCGAACGGGGCGTGGATCACGAGCTGCATTCCGCCCGACTCGTCGAAGAAGCGTTCGAGCACCGGGCTGGCGGCGGTCGGCATGACCCCGAGCGCGGCCTGGCCGGCGGCGAGGTACTCCACGAGCTGGCGGGCCGCCGGCAGGGGGAGGCCGGCGACGTCGCGGGCCACGCGGCGGGCGGCGCGCTCGAGGCCGCCCGCAGCACGCCCGCCGTCCGCGTCTTCCGCGGCCGCGTCCGGCTCCGCGTCTTCCGGCCCCGCCTCCGCCGCGAGCCGTCCCACGGCGGCGCGGAGCTCCGACACCGCGGCCGACAGCGCCTCGGTGCGGGGCGGCGCCTCGCCGATCCAGAACGGGATCGTGGGAGGCTGGCCGTGCGCGTCCTCCACCCGCACGCGGCCGGACTCGACCCGCAGGATGCGCCAGGAGTCGAGCCCGAGCTGGAACACGTCGCCGGGCAGGGTCTCGATCGCGAAGTCCTCGTTGAGCGAGCCGATGACCGTCCCGGACGGCTCCAGCACCACCGCGTAGTCGGCGTTCTCCGGGATCGTGCCGGCGTTGGTGAGGGCCGTGAGGCGCGCCCCCGGCCGTCCCCGCACCAGCCCGTTCACCCGGTCCCGGTGCAGGTGCGCGCCGCGCCGCCCGCGCCGGGTGGCGAAGCCGGCCGCGAGCATCTCCAGCACCTCCTCGAAGGTGCGCTCGTCGAGGTCGCGGTAGGGCCAGGCGCGCCGCGCGAGGGCGAGCAGCCCGGCGCTCCGCCACTCCCGGCACGCCACCTCGGCCACGAGCTGCTGGGCGAGCACGTCGAGGGGCCGCTCGGGGATGGCGATGGCGTCCAGTTGCCCCCGGCAGGCCGCGTCCAGCAGGGCCGCGCACTCCACCAGGTCGTCGCGGCTGAGGGGGAAGAGCCGCCCCTTCGGCGTCGCCTCGAGCCCGTGCCCGGAGCGGCCCACGCGTTGCAGGAAGGTGGCGATGGAGCGGGTGGAGCCGAGCTGGCAGACGAGGTCCACGTCGCCGATGTCGATCCCGAGCTCGAGCGATGCGGTGGCCACGAGCACGGTGAGGGTGCCGCCCTTGAGCCGCTGCTCCGCCTCGAAGCGGCGCTCGCGCGAGAGGCTGCCGTGGTGCGACGCCACCTCGTTCGCGCCGAGCCGCTCGGCGAGGGCGCGGGCGGCGCGCTCGGCGAGCCGCCGGGTGTTGGCGAAGACGAGGGTGGTGCGGTGCTCGCGGGCGAGGGCGGCGATGCGGTCGTAGACCTCGTCCCACACCTCGGCGGACATCACCGGCTCGAGCGGGGAGGGCGGGACCTCGATGGCGAGGTCGCGGCGGCGGTGGAAGCCCTCGTCCACGATCGCGCACGGAGGAGGGGCCGGCGGCGTCCCGTGCGCGCCGACGAGGAAGCTCGCGATCAGCTCCATCGGCCGCTGGGTGGCGGAGAGCCCGATCCGGCGGAGCGGGCGGGCGGCGGCCCCGGCGTCCGCGCCTCCCCCCGCTTCGCCGCCGCCGCCACCGCAGAGCGCCTCCAGCCGCTCCAGGGTGAGGGCCAGGTGCGAGCCGCGCTTGCTTGCGGCGAGCGCGTGGATCTCGTCCACGATGACGGTGCGCGCGCCCGCGAGCGACGCGCGCCCTGAGTCGCTGGTCAGCAGGATGTGGAGCGACTCGGGGGTGGTGACCAGGATGTGGGGCGGCTGCCGGGTCATCGTGCGGCGGACCGCGGACGGGGTGTCGCCGGTGCGCACCATCGTGCGAGCCGCGCTTGCCGGCGGCGAGCGCGTGGATCTCGTCGACGATGACGGTGCGCACCCCGGCGAGCGACGCGCGGCCGGAGTCGCTGGTCAGCAGGATGTGGAGCGATTCGGGGGTGGTGACCAGGATGTGGGGCGGCTGCCGGGTCATCGTGCGGCGGACTGCGGACGGGGTGTCGCCGGTGCGCACCATCGCGCGCAGCGCGGGCGCCGTCCCTCCGAGCCGCTCCGCATGCAGTGCGACCCCCTGCAGCGGCGCCTCCAGGTTGCGCTCGATGTCGCTCGAGAGCGCCTTCAGGGGCGAGACGTAGACCACCCGCGTGCGCTCCTCGAGCGCGCCCCGCTCCGCCTCGCGCACCAGCTCGTCGATGACCGCGAGGAACGCGGCGAGGGTCTTGCCGGAGCCGGTGGGGGCCGCGATCAGGACGTGCTCGCCGGCGCGGATCGACGGCCAGGCCCGGGC
>CAZSPS010000182.1:0-1623 GCA_964608875.1 uncultured Ectothiorhodospiraceae bacterium | reverse complement strand
CCCTGCTGGACCTGCCCGCCCCGGCCGGCATGACCGGGCGCCCCGCACTCGAGATCGCGCACGTCGAGCGCCTCGGAAGCGACCTGCGGGTGCGGGCGGCGGTCCTCCCCCCGGCCGCTTCCTGATAAGCTCCCCCGGATGTTCACCGGCATCGTCCAGACCCGCGGCCGGGTGGCCGCCCTCGACGTGGCGGACGGCGACGGGCGGCTCGCGATCGAGGCCCCGGACCTCGGCCGCTTCGCGATCGGGGACAGCATCTGCGTGAGCGGCGCGTGCCTCACCGCGGTCGAACGCAGCGACGGCGGCGGCGGCTTCGTCGCGGACGTATCGCGCGAGACCCTGGAGCGCACCACCCTGGGGGCGCTCGGCACGGGAGCGGAAGTGAACCTGGAACTCTCCCTGAGCCTCTCCTCGGCACTCGGCGGGCACCTCGTCACCGGACACGTGGACGGGGTGTGCACGCTCGCCGGGCGCACGGAGGACGCCCGCTCGGCGCGCTTCGAGATCGAGACGCCGCCCGGGCTCGAACGCTACGTGGCGGCCAAGGGCTCGGTGTGCCTGGACGGGGTGAGCCTCACGGTGAACGAGGCCGGGGCGCGCGGGTTCGCGGTCAACGTCATCCCCCACACCGCGGCCGCCACCACCCTGGGGGCCGCCCGGCCGGGCGCGCGCCTCAACCTCGAGGTGGACCTGGTGGCGCGCTACGTCGAGCGCCTGCTGGACGGCCGGGAGGCCCGGACGTGACGGCCGCCGCCGCCTCCGGCTTCCATTCCACCCCGGCGCTCATCCAGGAGTTCCGCGAGGGCCGCATGGTGGTGCTGGTGGACGACGAGGGGCGCGAGAACGAGGGCGACCTCGTGATCGCGGCCGAGCACGTGCGCGCCGACCACGTGAACTTCATGGCGCGCTACGCGCGCGGCCTCATCTGCCTGCCGATGAGCCCGGAGCGCTGCGACCGGATCGGGCTGCCGCCCATGGTCGAACGCAACACCGAGCCGCACCGCACCATGTTCACCGTCTCGATCGACGCGGCCGAGGGCATCAGCACCGGCATCTCCGCCCACGACCGCGCGCTCACCATCCGCAAGGCGGTGGAGCCGGACGCCCGCCCCGAGGACTTCGTGCAGCCGGGGCACGTGTTCCCGCTGCGCGCGCAGCCGGGCGGCGTGCTCACCCGCGCCGGCCACACCGAGGCGAGCTGCGACCTCGCGCGCCTCGCGGGCCTCGAGCCGGCCGCGGTCATCGTCGAGATCATGAACGAGGACGGCACCATGGCCCGGCGCCCGGACCTCGAGGTGTTCGCGCGCGACCACCAGCTGAAGATCGGCACCATCGCCGATCTCATCGAGTACCGGATGCTGCACGAGCGCACCGTGGAGCGCTTCGGCGAGTGCCGCCTCCCCACCCCGTTCGGCGAGTTCCGGATGCTCGGCTACCGGGACGCGATCGACGGCGGCATCCACCTCGCCCTCGTCATGGGGGCGGTCGGGCCGGACGCACCGGTCCTCACCCGCGTCCACGTGCAGGACTCGCTGCGCGATCTGGTGCACTCGCAGCGCCGCGACACGGGCTGGCCGCTCGGCGACGCGATGGCGCGGGTGGCGGCGGAGGGGGCCGGGGTGG
>CAZSPS010000181.1:0-5156 GCA_964608875.1 uncultured Ectothiorhodospiraceae bacterium | reverse complement strand
ACGACGACCCGCTGATGCGCTCCCTGCGGGGCGAGAGCTGGGGGCAGGGCCGGACGATCGGCCTGACGGAGGGCCGGGAGGCAGGCCGGGCGGAGGGCCAGACGGAAACCCGGGTGGCGATGGTGCGCGAGATGCTGTCGTCGCGGGGCATCCAGATATCGAAGGGGTTTCCGGCCGACGTGACCGGGTTCGTCGGTCTGCCGGTGGGCGAGCTCGTCCAGGTGGCGACCGCCTGCGAGAGCGAGGAGGACTTCCGCGCGCGCGTCGCGTACATCCTCCTCGGCTGACCCCGTCCCCGGAGTTGACGGGGGGCGCCGCCGGGACCTAGCATCGCCGCCTCTCGTTCAACCAAGGGAACCATGGCAATGCGCAGCAAGCGGATCATCGCGGCCCTCTTCACCGGCGCCCTGCTGGCGGCGCCGGCATCCGCGGCGGACGTGGATTCCATCCACTTCCTCATCCCCGGCGGCGCCGGCGGAGGTTGGGACGGCACGGCCCGCGGCACCGGCGAGGCGCTGACCGGCGCCGGCATCGTCGGCTCGGCGACCTACGAGAACATGTCGGGCGGCGGCGGCGGCAAGGCCATCGGCTACCTCATCGAGAACGCCGACTCCAACCACGGCACCCTGATGGTCAACTCCACGCCGATCGTCATCCGCTCCCTGACCGGGGTGTTCCCCCACAACTTCCGCGACCTGACCCTGATCGCCGGCACCATCGGCGACTACGCGGCGATCGTGGTGGACAAGGACAGCCCGATCCGGTCCTTCGAGGAGCTCGTCTCCTCCTACCGCTCCGATCCCTCCGCCGTCGCCGTCGGCGGCGGCTCGGTGCCGGGCGGCATGGACCACTTGGTCGCGGCCATGGCCTTTGAGGCGGCCGGCGAGGATCCCACTCGGGTCAAGTACATCCCCTACGACGCCGGCGGCAAGGCGATGGCCGCGCTGCTGTCGGGCGAGGTCAAGGCCCTGTCGACGGGCTTCTCCGAAGCCGTGGGCCTGGCCCGCGACGGCGAGGTCCGCATCGTCGCGGTGACGGCGCCCGAGCGCGTGCCGGCCTACCCCTCGGCGCCCACGCTCGTGGAGCAGGGCTACGGGGTCGAGTTCGTGAACTGGCGCGGCTTCTTCGCGGCCCCGGGTCTGCCCGGCGAGAAGAAGCGGGCCTACATCCGGGCGCTCACCAGGATGTACGACACGCCCGAGTGGGAAGCGGTCCGGGTGCGCAACGGATGGGTCAATATCTTCAACCCGGACAAGGACTTCGCGGTTTTCCTTGAGAAACAGGAAAAGGTCGTCGGCGAGCTGATGCGCAAGCTCGGGTTCCTCTGATTCCCGGCCCGAGCCCCGGCGCCGGTCCATGCCGCTCGACCGCTGGATCGCCGCCGGGGCGCTCGCCGTCTGCATCGTCTACGGCTACGCCGCCTACAACTACCAACTGCTGCCGTTCGAGCGCCACATCGCGTTCCGGCCCAACACCATGCCCATGGTGCTCGCCGCCGTGGGCGCGCTCCTCTCGCTGCTGGTGCTGCTCGCGCCGCGCAAGCCCGCCGCCGGCTCCGACATCGACCTCGGCCGTCTCGCCGGCTACCGGCTGAAGACCGCCGCCGCGGTACTCGTCTCCATGGTGGCCTACGCCTTGCTGCTGCGGCCCGCAGGATTCCTCATCGCCACGGCCGCCTTCCTGGGCGGCAACGCCTGGCTGCTGGGCGAGCGGCGCCCGTGGCTGCTGGCCATCGTGCCGGCGGCCGGCGCGCTCTCGGTGTGGCTGCTGGTGCAGGAGGCGCTCGGCATCTTCATGCGCCCCCTGCCGGGGTGGTTCGGCGGCTAGGAGCGGACGATGGTCGAGGGCATCCTGATCGGGGTCGCCGCCGCCCTCACCCCCCTCAACCTCCTCATGGTGGTCTGCGGCTGCCTCATCGGCACCTTCATCGGCATGCTGCCCGGCCTCGGGCCGATGTCGATCATCGCCATCATGATCCCGGTGGCCATCAAGATCGGCGACCCTTCCGCCGCCCTCATCATGCTGGCGGGGGTCTACTACGGGGCGATCTTCGGAGGCTCGACGTCCTCGATCCTGATCAACGCGCCGGGCGTCGCCGGCACGGTGGCCACCGCCTTCGACGGCTATCCGATGGCCCGCGCCGGCAAGGCCGGCAAGGCCCTCGCCGTCGCCGCCATCGCCTCTTTCGCCGGCGGCACCGTCGGCGCCCTGCTGATGCTGGGTTTCGCGCCGGCGCTGGTCACGGTGGCGCTGCTGTTCCACTCGGCGGAGTACTTCGCCCTGATGGTGGTGGGCCTGTCGGCGATCGCCGCCTTCGCGGGCACCGGCAAGGTGGCCAAGGCGTTGCTGATGACCGTGCTGGGGCTGATGCTGGCGACGGTGGGCGAGTCGGCGCTGTTCAACGCCCCGCGCTTCACCGCCGGCATCCGCGACCTGCAGTCGGGAGTCGGCTTCATCACCCTCGCCATGGCGCTGTTCGCGCTGCCCGAGGCGTTGTTCCTGATCCTCGACCCCAAGCGCGGGCAGACCGGCGCAGAGCAGGGCAGCGGCACCCGCGACCTGCGGGTCACGCGCGGCGAGCTGCGCGCCATCGCCCCGGTGGTCGGGCGCCAGTCGATCCAGGGCTTCCTGATCGGCGTACTGCCCGGCGCGGGCGCCACCATCGCCTCGTTCCTCGGCTACGCGGTGGAGCGCAACATCGCGCCGCCGCGCGACCGCGAGCAGTTCGGCAAGGGCTCCATCAAGGGGCTGGCCGCACCCGAGACCGCCAACAACGCCGCTTGCACGGGCTCGTTCGTGCCCCTGCTGACCCTGGGCATTCCCGGCTCCGGCACCACCGCCATCCTGCTCGGCGCGCTGATCGCCCTCAACGTGGCGCCGGGACCGCGGCTGATGGTGGACCGGCCGGAGATCTTCTGGGCGGTGATCGTCTCCATGTACCTCGGCAACCTGGTGCTGCTGATCCTCAACCTGCCCCTCATCCCCTACATCGCCCGGCTGCTGGCGGCGCCGCGGGTGTGGCTGGTGCCGTTCGTGCTGTTCTTCACCCTGATGGGCGCCTACATCGGCCAGAACAACGCCACCGAGCTGCTGATCCTGGTCGGGCTGGGGCTGCTGGCGACGGTGTTCCGGGCGGCCGACTATCCGCTGGCGCCGCTGCTCATCGGCTTCATCCTGGGCGGCATGATGGAGAACAACTTCGCCCGCGCCGTGACCCTCGACGACGGCATGTCGTTCCTCTACACGCGGCCCATCACCGCAGGGCTGCTGCTGTTCGGGGCGCTGTTGCTGTTCGCGCCGGCCTTCGGCAGGGCGCGCGGGTTCGGTTTCCGGTTGACGGGCGGGCGGGGGGGCGGATAACCTGACGGGCTGACTTCGGGCGCCGGGCGGACCGGTGCGGCAGGCGGCGTGCAGGCAAGGGGCGGGCAGGTGGAGCTGACAGGCGCGGAGATCGTGGTCCGGTTCCTCAAGGACCACGGCGTTCGTTATATCTTCGGGTATCCGGGGGGCGCGGTCCTCCATATCTACGACGCCCTCTACAAGCAGAAGGACGTGGAGCACATCCTGGTGCGCCACGAGCAGGGCGCGACCCACATGGCGGACGGCTACGGCCGGGTCACCGGGCAGGCGGGGGTGGTGCTCGTCACCTCCGGCCCCGGCGCCACCAACGCGGTGACCGGCATCGCCACCGCCTACATGGACTCCGCCCCCATGGTGGTGATCACGGGCCAGGTGCCGCGCCCGGCGATCGGGAGCGACGCGTTCCAGGAAGTGGACTGCGTGGGCATCACCCGGCCCTGCGTGAAGCACAACTTCCTGGTGAAGGACGCCGCCTCCATCGCCCGCCGGCTGCGCGAGGCGTTCCACATCGCCGAGAGCGGGCGTCCGGGGCCGGTGGTGGTGGACATCCCCAAGGACGTGACCGCCGAGAAGGCGTGGTACGAGTACCCCGAGGAGGTCTCGATCCGGTCGTACAACCCGGTGGCGCGCGGCAACCGGCACCAGATCCGCCAGGCCGCGGACCTCATCCTGGGCGCCGAGCGCCCCATGGTCTACACCGGCGGCGGGGTGGTGCTGGGCGATGCGGCCGAGCCGCTGGTGGAGCTGACCCGTCTGCTCGGCTACCCGATCACCAACACCTTGATGGGCCTCGGCGCCTACCCCGGCAGCGACCCGCAGTTCGTCGGCATGCTGGGGATGCACGGCACCTACGAGGCCAACATGGCCATGCACGAGTGCGACGTGCTGGTGGCGGTCGGCGCGCGTTTCGACGACCGGGTGGTGGGGGACCCGAAGAAGTTCTGCCCGCACGCGCGCATCGTCCACATCGACATCGACCCGTCGTCGATCTCCAAGACCATCCAGGTGGACGTCCCCATAGTGGGGCCGGTGCGCAGCATCCTCGAAGACCTGCTGGAGGCGGTGAAGTCGAGCAACCGGCGCCCCGACGCGGACGCGCTCGCGCGCTGGTGGGAGCGGATCGGCGCGTGGCGCGCGAGCGAGTGCCTGCGCTACGACCGCTCCGCGGAGCTCATCAAGCCGCAGTACGTGATCGAGAAGCTGCACGAGGTCACCGGCGGCGAGGCGTTCGTCACCTCCGACGTGGGGCAGCACCAGATGTGGGCGGCGCAGTTCTACCCGTTCGACCGCCCACGCAGGTGGGTGAACTCGGGCGGGCTCGGCACCATGGGGTTCGGGCTGCCGGCGGCCATGGGGGTGCAGCTCGCCCATCCCGACGCGCCCGTCGCCTG
This sequence comes from uncultured Ectothiorhodospiraceae bacterium, assembly GCA_964608875.1. Classification (GTDB taxonomy): domain Bacteria; phylum Pseudomonadota; class Gammaproteobacteria; order HK1; family HK1; genus JAJDXW01. Next base: position 405 of record CAZSPS010000181.1, on the reverse strand, counting down.
CATCACGGGCGAGGGCAGCATCGTGATGTGCATCCAGGAGCTGTCGTGCGCCAAGCAGTACCGGCTGCCGATCAAGGTCGTGAACCTCAACAACCGCTACCTCGGGATGGTGCGGCAGTGGCAGGAGTTCATGTACGAGAGCCGCGAGTCGGCGTCGTACCTCGACTCCCTGCCCGACTTCGTGAAGCTGGCCGAGAGTTTCGGCCACGTCGGGATGCTGATCGAGCGTCCGGGCGACGTGGAGGGGGCGCTGCGCGAGGCGTTCGCGATGAAGGACCGGCTGGTGTTCATGGACTTCATCACCGACCAGTCGGAGAACGTCTACCCGATGATGATGGCCGGCAAGGGGCAGACCGAGATGGTGCTGCGCGAGCTCGCCTGAGCCGGCCCGCCGCCGCCCCGCCC
>CAZSPS010000180.1:0-24267 GCA_964608875.1 uncultured Ectothiorhodospiraceae bacterium | reverse complement strand
GCATTGTGGACCACCCGGAGCTGCAAGAGGTCTATTTCAAGAATTACACCCGGCTGGTGTACCTGTCCCAGGAGCACGACCCCGATCTGGATCGGCTGGCCCGACAAGCGGCCGATCGCCTGGGGCTGCGCTTCGAGAAGGTGGCAACCGGCTATGGAGGTTTGGTCGATGCGCTGGTAGAGATCCGGGAGCGAGCCGCGTGAGTCGGCGGCGGGGGGGTAACGGCAACCTAGTGGTGATCTGTTGGCGGGACATCCCCGCTCAGGTTAACGCAGGCTCGGGATCTTCAAAGATCCAGCGCATCCTCCCCCGCCGCTTCCAACGGGCTATCGACCGGGCCGCCATGGTGGCCGGCAAGACCCAGGCATCAGAGTATGTGGGCGAATGGCGTCGCAAGGTCATTCCCGGTGATCCTGACGACCCCGAGGGCGCCGCCCTAGCAGCCGCCGAGGAGCTCGAGGCCGCGTTCCCGTTAGAGCGGCTCGACGAGTTTGTGGCCACCGGCGGCTGGGATCCCGAAACCGCAATAGAAAGTCCCCTGGAGGCAAGAACGTGACCTACACCGTGCTCAGCTCGGCGGTGCCGCCGGGGTTCAACATGGCATACGACACCCGGCTCATCAGGTCCTCGCCGTATCGGATCTGCGGGTTCATGCGCCCTGCGGTGGCAGCCACCTCTCCGGTGGCCAAATCCAGCAGATAGCCGGCCACGGTGGTGGAGCCCACATCCACCGCCACGCCGAACTCCGCATCGGAATAGCCAGGCCGCACGGTGAGAACCCGCCGTTCGACCACCTCGCCGTATTCGCTTTGCTCAGGGTACCGCCGCCGGGTGTGGACCACGGCGGTGACCGCCCCGTTTCCATCGGCGATCGCTGCCGACAATGCAGGCAGCGCCGCTGCGGGAACTTCAACGTCGGGCATCTCCCAGTCGTCGGCCAAAGCGCCGACCAGCCGCTCGGCATCGGAGACCTCGTCGCCTAGCACGGCGGTGGCCAGCTCCAGGTAGTGGAGGGTCACCACCGGATCTACGGTGATCTCGCCCAGGTCGACGGCCTTTCGCACCACGGGGCTGTGGACCTGGCTCTGGGCGGGGACGTCGATGACCACATCGCCCAGAACGGCGGCCTGGCAGCTCAGCCGATGGCCTGTTCCCAGCGGCCGTCGGCCTCGGTAGTCAAGCTCGGTGGGGCCGGGAACCGACAGCGCGTCCTCGGTGCTTGTCAGCCCCCACTTGGCGAACTGGCCGGTGCTGGGGGACACCTGGCAGCGGCCGCAGAGCCCCCGGCCTCCGCACACGGAATCGATGTCCACTCCGGCAGCCCGGGCCGCGTCCAGCACCGTCGATCCTTCCGAGGCGGAAGCCACGATGCCGCTGGGCGTGAACACCACGCGGTGCTCGGGGCTCATACCGCGGCCCGGCGGCGTCCTCCTCGACGGCGGGCCGCACCCTCGCCGGCGGCGGTCGGATCCCGGTTCTCGGCAATCCACGCCATGCAGTCCTGGTCGTGGCCGGCTAGCACGTCGGCGGCCATTACCGCCTGCTTCACCTCGGCGTGCAGCGGGCTCATGATGGCCGAGGTCATCCCCGCGCCGATGGACATGGCCAGAAACGTGCCGGTCACCGCATGGCGGTTGGGCAGGCCGAAGCTCACGTTGCTGGCCCCGCAGGTGGTGTTCACCTTGAGCTCCCCGCGCAGCCGGCGCAGCAGCTCGAACGTCGTCCGCCCCGCCTCTCCGATGGCCCCGGCCGGCATCACCAGCGGGTCCACCACCACGTCGGCGCGCGCGATGCCGTGGTCCTCGGCTCGCTCCACGATCTTGCGGGCGACCTCGAAACGCACGTCCGGGTCCGGGGAGATGCCGGTCTCGTCGTTGGAGATCGCGACCACCGCCGCGCCGTATTTGGCGACCAGCGGCAGCACCGACTCAAGGCGCTCCTCCTCGCCCGTCACCGAGTTGACGAGCGCCTTGCCCCGGTACGCCGAGAGGCCCGCCTCGAGGGCGGCGACGATGGAGCTGTCGATGGAAAGCGGCGCGTCCGTCCGCGACTGCACGAGCTCGATGCACTCGCGCAGGATGCGGGGCTCGTCCGTCATGGGCACCCCGGCGTTCACGTCCAGCAGGGCCGCCCCGGCGCGGACCTGGGCCACGGCGTCCGCCTCCACCCGCCGGTAGTCGCCGGCGGCCATCTCTTCGGCGAGCAGCCGGCGCCCCGTGGGGTTGATGCGCTCGCCGATGACCGTGAACGGCCGCTCGAACCCGATCGTGACCTCCCTCGTGGCCGAGGAGACGACGGTCTCGGTCATGCGGCGAAGGACGGGGCGGCGCCGCCGCCGGCGCGGGCGGCGCCGGACCCGCGCGCGGCCCCGGCGAGGAAGGGCTCGAGGTCCCCGTAGCCGGTGGCGCGGCGCTCGAACGCGAGCCCCAGCCGTTCGGCCGCCGCGCGCGCCGCGCCGTCCAGCGCCGGGTCGGGGGTCTGGGCGAGATGGACCAGCCGCCGGTAGTGGCCGAAGTACGCCGGCAGCAACTCCGGGTGCCGGTCGATCCCGAGGCCCTGGATCACCAGCCGGTCGAAGTTCCGGGCGAGGTAGTCGGTGAGGTAGAACGAGCCCGGCTCCGCCTCGTGCAGCGCCGCGAACGCGCCCGCGCCGCAGTAGACCTCGTAGCAGTGCGCGCCGGGCAGACGCTCGGCGCCCTCTTCGGCCAGCACCCGGTCGAGGGCGCCCCCGGTGCCGCAGTCCGCGTAGGCGACGAAGACGCGCTCGAACGCGCCGCGCGCGGCGCGCAGCTTGCGCCGCACCCCGTCCGGGATGCGTTCGGGCGAGTTGTGCCAGATCGCGGGCAGGCACTGCACCTCGAAGGCGCCTTCCCAGCCGTGCGCGCGCACCAGGGCCACGATCTCGCGTGCGAGCGCGCCGCAGGCGACGACGAGGGTGCGCGGCCCCTCCCCGCGCTCCGTGCGCGCCCCGCGCTCCGCCGCCACCGCTGCCGTCGCGGCCGTTACCGCCGCTGCCGTTGCCGCCGCCACTGCCGCCGCGCTCCCCGCCGCCCGCTCAGCCGGCCGCCATCGCCGGGGCGTGTTGCCGGCGCGCCGCGATCAGCTCCTTCGCGGTCTCGACCGCGACCGCGGCGTCGCGGCAGTAGGCGTCCGCCCCGATGCTCTCGGCGAAGGCCTCGTTCAGGGGGGCGCCGCCCACCAGCACCGCGTACTCGTCGCGCAGCCCGCGTTCCTTGAGCGTGTCGATCACCACCTTCATGTAGGGCATGGTGGTGGTGAGCAGGGCCGACATGCCGAGGAAGTCCGGCCGGTGCTCTTCGAGCGCGGCGAGGAAGGCTTCCACGTCGTTGTTGATGCCGATGTCGTAGACCTCGAACCCGGCCCCTTCGAGCATCATGCCGACGAGGTTCTTGCCGATGTCGTGGATGTCGCCCTTGACGGTGCCGATGACGATGGAGCCGAGCTTCGGCGCCCCCGTCTCGGCGAGCAGCGGGCGCAGGATGACCATGCCCGCCTTCATGGCGTTGGCCGCCAGCAGCACCTCGGGCACGAACAGGATGCCGTCGCGGAAGTCGATGCCGACGATCCGCATCCCTTCGACCAGCGATTCGGTGAGGACCTTGTAGGGCGCCCATCCGCGTTCGAGCAGGATGTGCACCCCTTGCGTCACCTCGTCGGCGAGGCCGTCGTAGAGGTCCTCGTGCATCTGGGCGACGAGCTCTTCGTCATCCAGGGAGTTGAGGTCCAGATCGTCGTCCTGCGTTCCGTCGGGCATGGGTGGCCGCCCCTTCCGCGATGCCTGAAAGCCGCCCGAATGGTGGAGCCGGTTATACCGTGCGGCTGAAATGTCGGCGACACCGAATATCCCGAATACGACAATATGGGGCGCGCCGGCGGTCCGCGGCCCGCGGTCGCCCGATTATCGGACTATCCGTTCGAATCGATGCGTTTTTTTCGTTTGACATGGGATCCGGGGGTGCGACGATGCGCCTGCGAAGACCGGCCCGGCCTTACCGTTCCCTCCACGGTGTCCGCCAAGAAGACCTACACGTTCTTCCTCGTGCCGCGGTTCTCCATGATGGCGTTCACCGCCGCCGTGGAGCCGCTGTACTGCACGAACCGGTTGAGCGGCGGCCAGCTGTGCGACTGGCGGGTCGTCACCCGCGATGGCGCCCCCGTCGCGGCCAGCAACGGCGTGCAGGTGGCGGCGGATGCGGCCATGGCCGACGTCGACGCGTGCGAGACGCTGCTGGTGTGCGCGGGGCTCGACGCCGACCGCTGGGCGGCCGACCGCGGCACGCGGGCGTGGCTGCGCCGGGTCGCGCGCCGGGGGGCGGTGGTCGGAGGGCTCTCCGCCGGCACCCGGCTGCTCGCGCAGGCGGGGCTGCTCGACGGCCACCGCTGCACCATCCACTGGGAGGACGCGGAGGCGCTCTCCGAACGCTTCCCGCAGCTGGAGGTGACGGACGGCCTGTTCGAGATCGACCGCAACCGCATCACCTGCGCGGGCGGCACCGCGTCCCTCGACCTCATGCTGCACCTCATCGCCGCCGCGCACGGCTCGGACCTCGCGGGCCGCGTCTCCGACCAGCTCATGCACCAGCGCATCCGCACCGGCCAGGACCGCCAGCGCATGGCGCTGCACGAGCGCCTCGGGGTGAGCGAGCCGCGGCTCCTCGCCGCCATCGGGGAGATGGAGGCGAACCTGGAGGAGCCCCGCTCGCTGCGGCAGGTCGCGCGCGCGGCGGGCCTGTCGGTGCGCCAGCTCGAACGCCTGTTCAAGCAGCGCATGGGGCGCACCCCGTCCAACTACTACCGCGAGCTCCGGCTGCACCACGCGCGGCTGATGCTGATGCGCGGGGCGTCGTCGATCCTGTCGATCGCGCTCGGCGCCGGCTTCGCGTCCGCCTCGCACTTCAGCCGCCGCTACCGCGAGTACTTCGGCCGCACCCCGCGCGAGGAGCGGCGCTACGCGGGGTCGTTCCGCCCGCCCGGCCCCCCCTAGCCCTTGACCGCCCCCAGGGTGAGGCCGCGCACGATGTAGCGCTGGGCGAGGAGGGCGATCGCCACCGGCGGCACCATGGCGATGAGCGCGCGCACCGCCATGAACCAGAACTGCACCCCGCGCGTATCGACCGCGCCCGCGACGTGCACCGGGATGGTGATGGCGTCCCGGCTCGCGATGGTGATCGCGAACAGGAACTCGTTCCACGAGAAGGCGAACGAGATGAGCCCTGTGGCCGCGATGCTCGGCGCCGCGAGCGGCAGGGCGACGCGCGCGAAGGCGGTGCCGTAGCCGCCGCCGTCCACCAGCACCGCCTCCTCCAGCTCGATGGGCAGCTCGAGGAACGTCTGGCGCAGGATCACGACCGCGAACGGCAGCACGAAGGTGGCGTTGATGAGGATGAGCGCGAGCTGGGTGTCGAGCAGGCCGAGGGTGCGCATCACGAGGTAGAAGGGGATGACGGTGGCCACCGGCGGCAGGATGCGCTGCGACAGGAACCAGATGGCGATGTCCTTGTTCGGGACGCGCCGGAAGCGGAAGCGGGCGAGGGCGTAGGCGGCCGGGGTCCCGAGCGCGAGGGCGAGGGCCGCCGCCGAGACCGAGACCACGGTGCTGTTGGTGAGCGCGCGCCGCGACTCGGGCGAGGCGAGCTGCGCCGCCCAGTTGTCGAGGGTCGGCTCGAAGCTGAGCCACGGCACCCCGAGCCCCGCGACGGTGAAGGTGTCGAGCGGATTGCGCAGCCCCTGGGAGAGGGCCCAGTAGAACGGGAAGAAGAAGAGGATCGTGACGCACACGGCGAGCAGCCACAGCAGGGATCCGCCCACCCCCGGCAGGCGGCGCCCGTCCGCCGCCGACGCTGCCGCGCCCGCGCCCGCGCCCCGCGCCGGTTCAGCCATAGGTCTCCCTCAACCTCCGGAACGTCAGCATCACGATGACCATCACCGCGATGAGGAGGCCGTAGCACATCGCGCTCGCGTAGCCGAGGTCGAAGAAGCGGATGCCGGTGCGAAAGGCGAGGAAGGAGTACGACTGGGTGGCGATCCCGGGTCCGCCGCCGGTGAGGGCGAACGGCACGTCGAACAGCTTCAGCGCTTCGGCGAGCCTCAGCAGCAGCACGATGACGATGGTCGGCTGCAGCACCGGCAGCAGCACCTTCGTGATCAGCTGCCAGCCGTTCGCCCCGTCCACGATGGCCGCCTCGTACAGCTCGTCGGGCACGGACTGGAGCGCGGCCAGGAACACGAGGAAGCAGAACGGGGTCCACTGCCAGACGTCCACGAAGATGACGCTCGCGAGCGCCCAGTCCGGCTGCGACAGGAACGGGATGCCCAAGAAGCCGAGCGGTCCGCCTTCCTCGTACAGGATGGTGAAGAACAGGTAGCCGGCGGCGAGCGGGGTGGCGAAGATCGGCAGGATCATGATCGCGCGCATGGCGGCCCGCCCCGCGAGGTGCCGGTTGAACAGGACCGCGAGCAGGAACCCGAGCGCCAGCTCCACGCTCACCGACGAGAGGATGAAGACCACGGTGGTGCCGACGGCGCTCGCCACCTGGCCGTCGGCGAACAGGCGGCGGAAGTTCTTCAGGCCCTCGAAGGTGGACGTCGTCCGCTGCTCCTTGTGGACGATGGTGCGCATCCGCTGCCTGCCGTTGGCGAGCATCACGGGGTCGCCCGCCTCGTCGAACACGGGCACCCGTTCGCGGGTGATCTCGGTCTTGCTCTCGACCTTGAGGAAGGCGATGTAGAGGGAGTACCCGAGCGGGAACACCGTGAAGGCCAGCACCCACACCACGGCGGGCGCGAGGAAGAGGAACCTCGCCTTGCTGGTCCAGCGCATCGTCGGCGTCCCTCCCTCAGGCCCCGGCGGGAAGGGCGTCCGGGGGGCGGCGGCGCCCCCCGGCCCCCTCGCCGCCGGTCCCGCCCGCGCCGCGCCGCCTCGCCTACCGGCCCTGGTAGCCGATGGCGTCCTGGTAGTACTCGAGCTGCGATGCGCGCCCGAGCCGGTCGGTGACTCCCTCCCAGGCCTCGGCCGTGCGCTCCAGCGCCTCCTTCGCCCCGTACTCGCCGCTCATCGCCGCCGACAGGTTCTTGTCCAGGATGTCCCAGTACTCGAACGTCCCCGGGATGCGCAGGTAGGTGAGGATGGTGTCGGCGTAGAAGTTGTCGTGGTACGCCTGCGTGTACGTCTTCACGTCCTCGGCGTCCCAGCCCGCCGCCACGTAGTCGGCCACGGTGGCGTCCCCGAGCGGCTTCAGGAACTGGTAGCTGAAGCCCGGGTCCACCCCCGTCCAGCCGTGCTGCGAGCCCCACAGCGACACTTCCTTCATCGCCATCAGCGAGAGGAAGGAGAAGGTCGCCTCCGGGCTCGCCGAGTAGGCCGAGATCACGCCGTGCCACGAGCCGCCCGTGGTGTTGCCTACGGGGGCCGGGTCGGCCGTCTTCACGAACCGCCCGTTCTCGTGGTCGTAGTACTCCTCGGAAGCCGGGAGGATGGCCGCGGCGCAGTCGCCCTGGATCTTCGAGCGGCTGGTGTCCTGGCACAGCGACCCCACGTCGCCCCAGCTGAACACGAACACCGACTTGCCGCGCAGGAAGTAGTCCCACGCCTCGCCGAGGCTCCAGCCGACCTGCGCCGCCGGTCCGGTGCGGTGGAGGTCGAGCAGGAACTCGAGCGCGCGCACGTGGCCCGGGCTCGCGATCATCGGCTCCATGTTCGTGGGGTCGAACCAGTAGACGTTGCGGTAGCGGTCGACCTTCGGTCCCGGGGTCACCGCGAACGAGGCGGACAGGGACTGGAAGTGGTAGTGGCCCTGCTCGCCGACCTTGAGGTGCAGCACCATGCCGCTGTCGGGGTCGGCGTCGTTCGCGTCCCAGTCCTTGCCGTTGAAGTAGCGGGCCACGTCCAGCAGCTGCTGCCAGGTGCGCGGCGGCACCGGGATGTCGTAGCCGTACTCCGAGCGGAAGGCGGCGCGGTGCGCGGGGTCGGTGAGCGCGCTCTTGCGGTAGTACAGGACCTGCCCGTCCGCGTCGTTGAGCACGCCGTAGCCCTTGCCCTCCCAGGTGTGCAGGGCGCGCAGCGAGTCCGGGGCCACGTCGTAGGACCACTTCGGATGGTCGCCGGAGGCGACGAGGTCGTCGATCGGGTAGGCGTAGCCCTGGGGCACCAGGTCTCCGTACCAGAACGCGCCGACCATGAACGCGTCGTACTCGCCGGTGCCGTTGCGTACGTCGAGCACCATCTTCGAGTAGTGCTCGGCGAAGGGCAGCTCGACGATGGTCGCCTTGCCGCCCGTCAGCTCTTCCCACACCGGCCGGAAGGCGTGCAGCGGGCCGGAGATGCCGCCCTTCGGACCGCCGGCGTTCACGGTGACCGTGATCTCCTCGCCGGCGAAGGGCTGCTCGCCCGGCCCGATGAGGGCGCCGAGGTCGGCGGCCGGCACCTTGATCACGGTGTCGTCGTAGGTCGGGCCGAGCTTCAGGGACACCGTGCCGTCGGCGTTCCAGTCGACGAACTCGCCGGCGCCCGCCGGCGCGGCGGCGGCGGCGAGTGCGAGGGCGGCGGCTGTCGCCGCCAGTGCGGATGGGATGCGTGCGGGTCGGTTCGCTTTCATGGGATTCCTCCTCTCCGTCTCCGGAGCCGCCCGTCGGGGGCACCGCCGAACCTACCGAAGCCTCCGGGGGATTGCAACAGACGCGGACGGCGCGGCGGGGTCATGCCGGGCCGTCGCGGTAGCCGTAGGGCGCGGTCTTCGCCTCGCACGCCCGCCAGTCGCCGATCGCGCCGGTGGTGTCGATGCTCTCCAGGCACACGGCGGCGGCGGAGACCGCGAGCTCGAGCCCCCGCGGCAACGGCCACCCCTGGTGCAGGCCGTAGAGGAGTCCGGCCGCGAACGCATCGCCGGCCCCGACCGCGCTCACCGTGCGCGCCGCGGGCCAGCGCACGGCGGGCTGCGCGTGGAGCCCGCCCTCGGCGTCCACGGCCACGGCCCCCTCCGGGAAGTGGATGGCCGCCGCCTGGCGCACCCCCATCTCCCGCAGCCTCCGGCAGGCGCGGCCCGCCGCCTCCCAGTCGAGCCGCCCGCCGGGGCGGAGCTCGACCTCCGCCACCGCACCGCCCTCGTGGTCGTTGACGACGATGGTGTCGAGCAGCGGCAGGCACGGGACCACGATGGGGCGCAGGACCTCCGGGTCGAGGCTCACCATCTCCATGTTGGTGCGCATCCCGAGGTCGCGGGCGCGCGCGAGCACCCGCGTCCAGCCGTTGCCCGCGCCCTCGCCTTCCCCGGCCCGCGGCCGGGCGCGGTCGAGGCGCGGGTGCAGGCCCGGCGCGCCGACGTGGAGGATGCGGCAGTGCGAGCGCGACGGGTCGCAGTGCGTCTCGTCGAGCAGCTCCGCGCAGCCCGGAAAGAAGAAGAAGGTGCGCCGTCCGTTGGCCTCCGACGCCATGACCTCCACGTAGGTCTGCGGCGCCTCGCGGGTGAGGGTCATGCCGTCCGGGGCGATGCCGTGCTCGGCGAGCGCGTCGAGCACCACCCGCCCGTTGCGGTCGTCGCCGACCAGCCCCTGGCACTCGACCCGCGTGGCGGGGTCGAGCCGGCGCAAGATGGCGGCGAGGTTGTAGCCGGGCCCCCCCGCCGCCGTCCGGCGCGAGGAGATGACCGCCAGCCGGTCCTCGGGGGGATAGGCGTCGATGGCGACGTTGTGGTCCGTGACGAACGACCCGAAGGTCAGCACGCCGCTTCGTTCCGTCATCCTCCGTCCCCGTGCGCGCGGGGGTCAGCCCGCGGCGAGGAGCGCCGGCTCGGTGATCCGCAGGTCGTCCTCCAGCGCGCGCGCCGGCGCCAGCCCCTGCTTGCGCAGCGCCTCGTGGTAGGCGTGCACGGCGTTCTTGGGCGAGAGCTCTCCGTCCACCACCCACCGCATGTGCCGCACCATCTCGAGCGGCGACTCGGCGAGCTTGATCTTGCGCCCGAAGAGAGCCACGCGGGCGCCGTGGCGCTGGGCGGCGGCGAGGAGCTGGAAGGTGTCGTGGCTGGTGCCGGCCGATCCGCCGAGCACCCCCACCACCAGCTCCGGGTCGTAGGAGCACAGATCGAGCATCGCGCGCGGGCCGTTGTAGGCGATCTTGAGGAAGCGCGGGCGTTCCGCCCCGGTCAGCCCCGCGAGGCACCGCAGGATGCAGTCCACGACGTAGGCGCCGGTCTCTTCGAGGGAGAAGCCGGTCTCGACGTTCGGGTTGAACACCTCGAGGAAGTAGCGCATGCCCGTGCGGGCCGCCTCCTCGCGGAACGCCGCGAACGCCTCGAGGGTGCGCACGTCGTCCTCGGCGCGGTTGTTGAAAGTGATGGAGTAGAGGCAGAGATTGCACCCCGCCTTGCGCGCGCGTTCGAGGGAGGCGGTGCGCGCGGGCAGCGAGGGCGCGGACTCGTAGCGCCCGCCCCGCGGCGTCCAGATGTCGGTGGTGTCGTTGGCGCGGATGGCGGGGGTGACGGGGGAGTGGGCGAAGGTCCGGGGGCCGAGCCGTTCGAGGGTCGAGGCGGAGACCAGCATCACGTCCACGATGGCCTGCTCGGTGACGGCCCGGATCTCGTCGAGGTAGCCGGCGAGCGGGCGGTACCCGGCGAGCGGGCGTCCCGCCGGGTCGCGCTCCGGTCCGGGGGCGGCCCGCCCGCCGCCCATGTCCGCGTCCTTGGCGTCCGCGAGGATGAAGTCGCGCCTGCCGTCCTTGCCGCGCTGCATGGCGGCGAGCTTGCCGTCGAGCGTCTTCACGTTCCGGCTTCGGCTCCGGGGTTCGGGGTTTCGGGGCGGCCCGCGGCGCATCCCCGAGGCGTGCGGGCCATACGGTACACTCCCGCCGTCCGGCCGGAGCGGAGGCGAAGAGTATATGCCGTGCCGACGGGTCCGAATGCGGCGGCGGCGGACGTGAGCGGCGCGCTCGCACGCCGGCCGCCTGCGGCGCGTTGATGTACCTCGTCTGCGGCGAGGCGCTGTTCGACTGCTTCGTGGAAGACGGCGGGGCGGACCCGGCGCGGGTGCGGATCGACGCCGCGGCGGGCGGCTCGCCCTTCAACGTGGCGCGCGGCATCGCGCGTTTGGGCGGCAGCGCCGCGTTCTTCGGAGGCCTCTCCACCGACCTGCTGGGCCGCAAGCTGCGCGCGCTGCTGGAGGCGGAGGGGGTCGAGACCCGCTACGCGGTCGAGGTCCCGGCCCCGACGCCGCTCGGCATCGTGGGGGTGGGGGCGGACGGCGCCGCCAGCTATGCGTTCCATCACCGCGGGTCCGCCGCCGTCGCGCCGGACCCCGCCGCGGTCCCGGTCCTCGACCAGCGCATCGACGGCCTGCACTTCGGCTCCTTCGCGCTGGTGGCGGAGCCGGCGGCCGACGCGCTGGCGGCCTTGGCGGCGGCGAACGGCGGGCGTTTTATCGCGCTGGACCCGAACGTGCGCCCGGCGGTCGAGCCCGGCCGCCCCGAGTGGCGGCGCCGGATCGAGGCCATGGCCGCGCGCGCCCACCTCGTCAAGGCGAGCCGCGAGGACCTGGCGTGGCTCTACCCGGAGGACGAGGCCGCCGATACCGCGCGCCGCTGGGTGGAGGCGGGCGCCGCCCTCGTCGTCGTCACCGACGGGGCCGGGCCGGTGCGCGCGTACCGCCCCGGCGAGGAGCTCGCGCATCCCGTTCCGCCGGTGGCCGTGGAGGACACCGTCGGCGCGGGCGATGCGTTCCAGGCGGCGCTGCTGACGCGGGTGGCGGAGCTCGGCCCGCCCGCGGACGTGGTCGCCGGACTCGGCGGCGCAGCGCTGCGCGAAGTGCTGGCGTTCGCCGCCGAGGCGGCCGCCCTCACCTGCGCGCGCCGGAGCGCCGAAGCGCCGGTCCGCGCCGAGCTCACGGCCTGACCCGGCGGGCGCACGCACGCGGGGAGGAGCGGCGCATGACGGACGACGGCGGGAGAGGCGGCGGCGCAGGAGGCGACGGCGGCGAGGGGCGGTGGGTGCGCATCTGGGACCGCCCGACGCGGGCGTTCCACTGGCTCCTCGTGGCGCTGTTCACGGTCTGCTACCTGAGCGGGTGGTTCGGGCGGCTCGACGTCCACGTGAAGGCCGGGCAGGCGCTCCTCATCCTGGTCGCCGCCCGCGTCGTGTGGGGGTTCGCCGGCAGCGAGTCGGCGCGCTTTGGCGCCTTCGTCCGGCCCTGGCGGGAGATCGCGGCCGCGCTCCGCGCGCTCGCGCACCGGGCGCCCGGAGGGTACGCCGGCCACAACCCGCTGGGCGGGCTGTCCGTGGTCGCGCTGCTCGCCGTCCTGCTGGCGCAGGCGGGGCTCGGCCTCTTTGCGGCGGACGTGGACGGGCTCTACGAGGGGCCGCTCTCCTTCCTCGTGAGCTACGACGCGGCGCGCGCCGCCGCCGAATGGCACGCGACGGTGGTGGACGCGCTCCTGGCGCTGATCGGCCTGCACCTCGCCGCCGTCGCGTTCCACTTCGCGTACAAGCGCGAGAACCTGGTGAAGCCGATGCTGACGGGGTGGGCGCGGCTGCCGTCCGCGCGCGCCGCCCCGCGCCTCGTCTCCGACCGGCGCGCGCTGCTGGTCCTCGCGCTGATCGCGGCTGTAGTCCTGGGCGGGTTCGCGCTCGCGCGGCGCTTCCTCTGACCCCTGCCGCCGGGCGGCCCCGCGCCGCCGCGGGGTGCTGCGGTCAGTGGGTGTGCTTCTCGCGGAACGCGCGGTGGCAACCCTGGCAGCCGTCCTTGCCGAGGGCGCCGAACGCCTCGGCGACTTCGCCGCCGGAGCCGCCCGCCGCGATGACCGCCTCGAGCGCCGCCGCCCGCTCGCCGAGCCGTTCGGCCGCCGCCGTGAACTCTTCCCAGCGCTCCCAGATCGCATCCTTCGATTCGGACTCGGGGAGGGCGTCCCGGCCGCTCCCGGTCGGGAACAGGGACGGGATGCGCGGGGCCGCCGCGGCCACGGCGGCAGCGGCGGCGGCGGCGTCTTCGGCCGAGCCGCGCCCGCTGGCGAAGCCCTTGAGGGTGCGCATCGAGCGTCCGAGCCCCTTCATGGTCCGGCTGCGCTCCGCGGCCACCTCTTGGGCTTCCTCGATGCTCTCGACCCGCTCCGGTCCGCCCGCCGCGCCCGCGGCGAGCGTGAGGCCGGCGGCGAGGGCGCCGCCGACGGTCCATGCCAACGTTCGGGTGCTCATTCTCATCGTCCTCCTGCCTCGCGTGCGTTGCCGCCGCCGGCGGCGATGGTAGTCCATCTCCCGGTCCAGGGCTCCGGGGGCTACAGGGTGCCGGGGAAGGCGCCGCCGTCGAGCAGCAGGTTCTGGCCGGTGATGTAGCCCGCGTGCGCGCTGCAAAGGAAGGCGCAGGCGCGCCCGAACTCCTCCGCCGTCCCGAACCGCCCCGCCGGGTTGGCCGCCGCCGCTTCGGCCCTGACCTCGTCCACCGGCCGTCCCGCGGCCTTCGCCCGCGCCTCCAGCGTGCCGTTCAGACGGTCGGTGTCGAACGGGCCCGGCAGCAGCGCGTTGATGGTGACGTTGCGGCGCACCGTCTTGCGGGCGAGGCCGGCCGTGAAGCCGGTGAGCCCGGTGCGGGCGCCGTTCGACAGCCCCAGGATGTCGATGGGGGCCTTCACCGCGGACGAGGTGACGTTCACGATGCGCCCGAAGCCGCGCTCCATCATCCCGTCCACCGTGGCCCGGATGAGCTCGATGGCGGTGAGCATGTTGGCGTTGAGGGCGGCGTGCCAGTCCTCGAGCGTCCACTCGCGGAAGTCGCCGGGGGGCGGGCCGCCCGCGTTGTTGACCAGGATGTCGGGCTGCGGGCAGGCCGCGAGCACCGCCGCGCGCCCCTCGGGGGTGGTGATGTCGCCGGGCACGGGGGTCACCCGCGCTCCGGTCTCGCCGTGGATGGCGGCGGCCGTGCGTTCGAGGTCGGCGGCGGTGCGCGCCGTGATCCATACCTCCACGCCTTCGCCCGCGAGGGCGGCGGCGCAGCCGCGTCCGAGGCCCTTGCTCGCCGCGCACACGATGGCGCGGCGTCCGTCGATGCCGAGGTCCATGATGCCGTTCTCCAGGTGGAAAGCCGATGTTGACGCAGCTCACTCGAGCGCGAAGCCCTGGCGCCGGAGGTAGTCCCGGAAGCCGGGCCGGGCGGGGCGCGAGTACTGGCGCGCCTTGTCTTCCGACCAGCCGTAGAAGCCGTCCGCGCCGAACCGCTCCACCTCGCGCCGCTTCTCCGGGGGGATGCGGTAGCGCGCGTCGCGCCGCCGGTCGTAGGCGTCGATCGCCTGCTCGAGGCCGTCCGCGCCGTAGGCGTCCTCGTGCACCGCGAGCGCGGGTGGGAGGCGCATGCTGACGTGCCCCTCCTGCGCGGGCCAGCCGGCGCACAGCCCCGCGACCGGGAACACCGCCTCGGGCAGCGCGAGCAGCGCGGTGAGCCGGTCGATGTGGGTGCGGACCTCGCTGATCGGGCAGCAGCCGAGCCCCGCCGCCTCCGCCGCGAGGGTGAAGGTCTGCAGGGCGAGGGCGGCGTCCACCGCCGCGTTCATGAACATGTCCACGTTGTCGTTCGGGAACGGCTTGCCGCGCAGCGCCGCCGCCCGGCGAAGGCGGAGGTTGTCGCCGCAGAAGACGAGGAACACGGGCGCCTCGCCGACCCACGGCATCGACGGCAGCCAGCCCGCGATCTCGGCCCGCTTCGCCGGGTCGCGCACGCGCACGATGGACGCCTGCTGGAGGTCGGACTTCGAGCTGGCCGAGAGGGCGCACGCGAGCAGCGTCTCGACGAGGGCCTCGTCCACGGGTTCGTCCCGGTAGCGGCGGTGGGTGCGGCGGGCGAGGATGCGGGCCAGCTCCGGCTCGCCCGGCAGGGCGGGCGCGGCGCGCACGGCGGGGTCCGGGGCCACCCCGAAGCGCCGTTCGATGCACTCGGCGATGGTCGTCGTCATGTCCGCGCCTCGAGGATGAGCCGGGTGCGGAGCTCGTGCAGCCCGAGCTCGAGCCCGGCCGGGTAGCGGTGGGGGTTCACCAGGCGCCGGATGGTGGGGTGGAGGCGGGCCAGCTGCTCCCCCGTGCGCCGCCGCGACTCCCCGATCGGCGGGCACTCGTAGACCACCCGGCCGCCGCGCAGGATGGGCACCAGCAGGTCCTCGCTCGGCGTCTTCGCCGGGATGTACTTGCGGCGGGTGTGGTCGGAGGGGTCGACGATGACCGGCTCTTCGGGGGCGCCGAGGCCGAGCTCGTAGATCATGTCGCCCTCGAAGCGGCCGTTCTCGTGGAAGCGCCGCACCTGCAGCAGGCCCGGGATGGAGATCTTGGTGGTCTGCTCGGAGACCTTGACCTTGTAGCGCCAGTCGTTGCCGCTGCCGCCCCGGCGGATGGCGCTCAGCTTGTACACCCCGCCGAGGGCGGGCTGGTCGAAGGCGGTGGCGAGCTTCGTTCCCACCCCCCACACCGCGATGGTGGCGCCCTGGTCCTTCAGGCTGGTGATGATGTGCTCGTCGAGCTCGTTGCTGGCCACGATGGCCGCCTCCGGGAAGCCTTCCTCGTCGAGGATGCGGCGCGCCTCGATGGACAGGTAGGCGAGGTCGCCCGAGTCGAGCCGGATGCCGAGCATCTCCTTGCCCTGCGCGCGCAGCCGGCGCCCCGCCTCGCAGGCCCGGCGCACCCCCTCGAGCGTGTCGTAGGTGTCGACCAGGAACACGCAGTTGTTGGGCATGGCGCGCGCGTAGGCGTCGAACGCCTCCAGCTCGCCGTCGAACGACATCACCCAGCTGTGGGCGTGGGTGCCGCGCACCGGGATGCCGAAGAGCTTGCCGGCGAGCACGTTGGAGGTGGCGCTGCACCCGCCGACGTAGGCGGCGCGGCTGGCCGCGAGCGCGCCGTCCACGCTCTGCGCGCGCCGCAGGCCGAACTCGATCACCGGGTCCCCGCCCTCGCCGGCGGCATGGCAGATGCGCGCCGCCTTGGTGGCCACCAGGGTCTGGAAGTTCACCATGTTGAGCAGGGCCGACTCCACGATCTGGCACTGCAGGATCGGCCCCACCACCCGCATCAGCGGCTGGAACGGGAACACCACCGTGCCCTCGGGCACCGCGTCCACGTCCAGCGTGAACTCGAGGCCGCGCAGGTACTCGACGAACGCCGGGTCGAACAGGGGCGAGCCGTCGCTCCCGCGCAGCGATCTGAGGTAGGCCGCGTCCGACTCGTCGATGCCGAGCTGCGAGAGGTACTCGACCACGTAGCCGAGCCCCGCCGCCACCGTGTATCCGCCCTGGAACGCGTTGGCGCGGAAGAAGAGGTGGAAGGCGGCGTCGTCGGTCTCGCGTCCGAGCTTCCAGTACCCGCAGGCCATCGTCAGCTCGTAGAGGTCCGCGAGCAGCAGCGGGGATGGGGGGCGGGCGGACCCGGAGCGTTCGCTCATGCGAGACCCGTGCGGGGAGGACGGACGCGCCGTCCGGCGGCGCGGCTGGGGTGCGATAATAATCCATCGCCCGCGCGCGGGCGCGTACCTTCCATCCACTAGGCAGGACCCGCACACCATGGATACGAACCCCCTCCGCGAACGCTGGCGCGCCTCGAAGGCGGTGGTCAACGGCTGGATCGCGATCCCCGACGGCTTCGCCGCCGAGACCATGGCCCGCCAGGGCTGGGACTCGATCACCGTGGACATGCAGCACGGGGTCACCCACTACGACACCGCGGTGGAGTGCCTGCGGGCGATCACCACCACCGACACGGTGCCGCTCGCGCGCGTGCCGTGGAACGAGCCCGGCATCGTGATGAAGGCGCTCGACGGCGGGGCGTTCGGCGTGGTGTGCCCGATGGTCAGCAACCGCGCGGAGGCGGAGCGCTTCGTCGGCGCCTGCCGCTACCCGCCCGAGGGCTACCGCAGCATCGGGCCGGTGCGCGCGAGCCTCTACGCGGGCGCGGACTACGTGGCGAAGTCGGCGGAGCTGGTGGTCGCGCTGGCCATGATCGAGACCCGCGAGGCGCTCGACAACCTTGACGAGATCATGTCCACCCCGGGTCTCGACGGCATCTACATCGGCCCCAACGACCTCTGCGCGAGCCTCGGCCGCCCGCCGAGCCTCGACACCCGCGACGAGACGGCCTTCGCGCAGATCGAGCGCATCCTGGAGCGCGCCAAGGCGCACGGCATCGCGGCCGGCATCCACTGCATGGCCACCGCATACGCGGCCGAGATGGTCGAGCGGGGCTTCGACCTCGTCACCATCGCGAGCGACGCGCGCCTCCTCGCGTCGGCCGCGAAGACGGCGGTGGACGAGATGCGGGCACACCCGCGCGCCGGGCGCGAGGCGCCGCCGCGGCCGGCGGGGGGCGGGGCGGGCCAGGCCGGCTACTGACCGCTCCGCGCGAAGAAGAACCGGTCGCCGACCCGGGCCTCGAGCGTCCAGCCCTTCGGAGCGAGGAAGTTCGTGATCTGCTTGGTCTGCCCCTCGCGCAGGGCGGCCAGGCAGTCGTAGGGCGCGATCCTCGCGGACAGGTCGAGGGGGCGCCGTTCGAGGAAGCGGGCCGCCCAGGGGCTGCGCTTCAGGCTCTCGAGGTGCTCCCCGGAGAGGACGAAGGGGGGCCGCACGCGGGGCAGGGCGTCGACGCCGCCGCGCGCGAGCCCGCGCAAGGTCCGAAGGTCGCGCTCCGGCAGCCCGATGGCGCCGATGTCCCGGCACTGCCTGACGGGTTCGCGGATGCGCGCGAAGAACTCCTCGTCGAGCGGCGGCAGGCCGTGGACGAGGGCGGCGCCGCTCGCGAGCAGGGCCGCCGCCGGGCCCGCGGCGAGGCCCGCTCCGAGGCGCGGGCGCGCCGCCCGCACCCTTCGCACCAGGTCGCCCGCCGCGAGCGCCGCGATGAAGCTCATGGCGACGTAGAGGATGGCCGCGTTGCGTGCGAGGAAGTAGATGGCGTCCGCGAGCGACCAGACGGTGAGCGCGACGCCCGCGCCGAGGGCGTAGACCGGGACCAGCCGGCCGCGCGCGGGCGAGCGGGCGAGCCACGCCATGGCGAGCACGAACAGCGCGGCGGCCACGTATTCCATGGTCCCGAGGTGCGCCGCGAGCAGGGCGGCGCCCTCTTCGGCCGGCGTGCTGTGGCCGGCCTTGACGTGCCAGACGTTGGCGAGCGTCTGGTTGACGAACTCGAACGGCGAGGCGAAGCCCGCGTTGACGAGCGCCGTCAGCGACAGGAAGAACAGCAGGAAGACTTCGATGCGCGGCGCCGCCCGCCGCCCGAGCCCGCGCATGTTGAAGGCCACGTAGAGGAACGCCGGGACGGCGACCAGCGCTCCGGTCAGCTTGGCCGACAGGGCGAGGGCGGACAGGATGCCGAGGTAGGCGGCGTTGCGGTACGTCGGCGCCTTGCCGTCGTAGTGCAGGCAAAGGAACGCCGTCAGGTTGAAGAGGATGAAGAGCGAGGTCTCGCTGTAGAACAGGCGGAACTGCTCCATCACCACCGGGCCGCCCAGGACGAGGCCCCCGTAGGCCGCCGCCGCCGCCGGGTGGACGCGCCGTCCGAGCGCCCACAGCGCGAGGCAGAAGGCGCCGACGGCCAGCAGCGAGAAGGCCGAGCGCATGAAGAAGGCGAAGTCCTGGACGTTGGGGTCGCGCGGATAGACCTCGGCCGGGCCGCCGCCGCCCCGCACGTAGTGCTCGCGCAGGTAATGCCCGCCCGGGTAGCGCCAGGCCACCGGCTGGCCGGCGCCTCCCATGTGGGCGTTCATCCAGTAGACGCCCAAGGGGTAGAGCAGGCGCGCGAACCACCGGTTGGTCTCGCCGACCTGCAAGGTCAGCGCGGACCGCTTGAACGGGATGAGGTACTTGATGCCGAGGACCAGCGTGTGGACCTCGTCGGTGCGCCCGTAGCGCGCGGAGTCGATGGTGCGAAGGTTGGTGTGCAGGATCCACGCGGAGGCCGCGACCAGGAAGAACAGCGGCACGAGGACGGCCGCCACGCGTGGGGCGGTGGCGCGCCATCCCTCGTTCGGACGCGGCAGGCCGGGCTTCATCGCCGTCGTTCTCCGCCGCCGGAGGAGGAGGCCCCGCCGCGCCGCCGCCGTCAGACGTCGCGCAGCAGCTCGTTGAGGCCGACGCGGGCGCGGGTCTTCGCGTCCACCCGCTTGACGATGACCGCGCAGGCGAGGCTGTGGCTCCCGTCCGGGGCCGGCAGGCTCCCCGGTACCACCACCGCCCCCGCCGGCACCCGGCCGAAGTGGACCTCGCCGGTCTCGCGGTCGTAGATGCGCGTGCTCTGGCCGATGAAGACGCCCATGGACACGACCGCGCCTTCCTCCACCACCACCCCTTCCACGATCTCCGAGCGCGCGCCGATGAAGCAGTCGTCCTCGACGATGGTGGGGCTCGCCTGCAGCGGCTCCAGCACCCCGCCGATGCCCGCCCCCCCCGACAGGTGCACGTTCTTGCCGATCTGGGCGCACGAGCCGACCGTGGCCCACGTGTCCACCATCGTGCCGGCGCCGATCCAAGCGCCGAGGTTCACGTAGGACGGCATCAGCACCACCCCCGGCGCGACGTAGGCCCCGTAGCGGGCGAAGGCGGGCGGCACCACCCGCACCCCGGACTCGCGCAGGGCCGCCTCGTCCATGCCCGCGAACTTGAGCGGGACCTTGTCGAAGAAGTGCGTGACCCCGTCCCGCATCAGCTCGTTGTCGCGCAGCCGGAACGAGAGCAGCACGGCCTTCTTGGCCCATTCGCGCACGGTCCACTCGCCGTCGATCTTCTCCGCCACCCGCAGCTCGCCCCGGTCGAGCAGGGCGAGGGCCGCCTCCACCGCCTCCACCACCCGGGGGTCGGCGTTGCCGGGGCCGATGCCGCTCCGCTGCTCGAAGGCGTCTTCGACGATGCGTTTGAGGTCGTTCATGCCGTGGATGTCTCCGTGCCGGTGCGATGATGGCGGCCGAGCGCCCAGGCCACGTGCTCGCGCACCAGGGCGGACGGATGGCGCTGCCGGGCGGCGAGCGCCGCCACCACCGCCGGGGTGGTGGGGGCGTTGCCGAGCGCGACCGCGACGTTGCGAAGCCAGCGCTCGTGGCCCAGCCGCCGGATGGCCGAGCCCTCAGTGTAGCGCCGGAAGTCCGCCTCGTCCCAGGCGAAGAGCTCGGTGAGCGGCGCGCGGTCGAGGCGGTGGCGGGGCGCGAAGCCGGGTTCGCCGGCCGTGGGCGCGAAGCGGTTCCAGGGGCACACCAGCTGGCAGTCGTCGCAGCCGAAGATGCGGTTGCCGACGGCCGGGCGCAGCGCCACCGGGATGGAGCCCGGATGCTCGATCGTGAGGTAGGAGATGCAAAGGCGCGCATCGAGCCGGTAGGGGGCCGTGATCGCGCCCGTGGGGCAGGCGTCGATGCACGCGCGGCAGCGCCCGCAGTGGTCGCGCGGGGCGGGGCCGGCGGCGGGCAGCGGCAGGTCGGTGTAGAGCTCGCCCAGGAAGAACCACGACCCCGTGCCGCGGTCGATGAGGTTGGTGTGCTTGCCGATCCAGCCGAGCCCGGCGTCGCGTCCCAAGGCGCGTTCGAGCACCGGGGCGCTGTCGGTGAAGGCGCGGTAGCCGAACGGCCCCGCGTAGCGCTCGATGCGCTCGGCGAGGCGTTGCAGGCGCCGGCGCATCAGCCGGTGGTAGTCGCGTCCGAGCGCGTAGCGCGCGACGTAGCCCGCGAGGGGGTCGGCGAGCGCCTGCTCCGCGGGGCGCGCCGCCGCGCCCGGCCAGTAGTCCATGCGCACCGAGATGACGCTGAGGGTGCCCGGCACGAGCTCGGCGGGCCGGCTGCGCTTGCGCCCGTGCCGCTCCATGTAGCCCATCTCGCCGTGGCGGCCGTCCGCGAGCCAGCCGAGGAGCCGCGCCTCGTCCGCGCCGAGGTCGATGCCCGCGATGCCGGTCTCGCGGAAGCCGAGCTCCGCCGCCCACCGCCCGATGAGGGCCGGCAGGGAGTCGAGCTCGGGCCGCGAGGCGGCGGGGCGGGGCGCGTGCATCGGGCGATTGTAGTGTCCGGCGCCCCGCCTTTTCGCTATCCTTGCCTGCGGTCCGCGCCGGCCCGTGCGGCGGCGGCGGGCCGTTCTCCCCCACGAACCGGAGGTGGCATGAGCCGCAACCGTCCCCAGGTCCTCGCCCTGCCGGGCGACGGCATCGGCCCCGAGGTGCTGGCGCCCGCGCTCGCGGTGCTGCGCCGGGTGTGCGAAGTCTCCGACCTCGACCTCGAGGTGGAGGAAGGGCTGCTCGGCGGTGCCGCGTACGAGGCCGCGGGCAAGCCGCTGCCGGACGAGACGCTCGCGCGCGCGCGCGCGGCGGACGCGGTGCTCCTGGGCGCGGTCGGCGGCCCCCGCTGGGACGGGCTCGAACGCGCGCTCCGCCCCGAGCGCGGGCTCCTCGGCCTTCGCGCCGGCCTCGGCCTCTTCGCCAACCTTCGCCCCGCCGTGCTCTACCCGCAGCTCGCCGGCGCCTCCACCCTGCGCCCGGAGGTGGTGGCCGGGCTCGACATCGTGATCGTGCGCGAGCTCACCGGGGGCATCTACTTCGGCGCCCCGCGCGGCATCGAGACGATGGAGGGGGGCGAGCGGCGCGGGGTCAACACCCTGGTCTACACGGAGTCCGAGATCGAGCGCATCTGCCGCGCCGCGTTCGAGGCCGCCCGCCGGCGCGGCGCCCGCGTGTGCTCCGTGGACAAGGCCAACGTGCTCGAGGTGAGCGAGCTGTGGCGCGAGGTCGCCGAGCGGGTCGGCGCGGACTACGGGGACGTGGAGCTGACGCACATGTACGTGGACAACGCCGCCATGCAGCTCGTGCGCGACCCGAAGCAGTTCGACGTGATCGTCACCACCAACATGTTCGGCGACATCCTCTCCGACCTCGCCTCCATGCTCACCGGCTCCATCGGCATGCTGCCCTCGGCCTCGCTCGACGCGGACGGCAAGGGCCTCTACGAGCCCTGCCACGGGTCGGCGCCGGACATCGCGGGCCGCGATGCGGCCAACCCGCTCGCCGCCATCCTCTCCGCCGCGATGATGCTGCGCTACACGCTCGACCGCCCGGAGCTGGCGGAGCGGGTCGAGCGTGCGGTGTCCGAGGTCCTCGACCGGGGCCTTCGCACCCTCGACATCGCCTCCCCGGAGGCGGGGACGCGGCAGGTGGGCACGGCCGAGATGGGGGCCGCCGTGGTCGAGGCGCTGGCTTGAGCGGCCCGCCCCGGCCTCGCCGTGCGGGGAGGCGGGGGCGCGCGGCGCGCGTGCGGCGCGCGCTCCGTTCGCTGGCGTTCGCCGCGGGGCTCGTGGCCGCCGCCGCGGCCGGCGCGCAGCAGCCTGTCGGCGAACGTGCCCCGGCGCCGCCTTCCGGCGAGGCGGGGGCCGTGGTCGACGAGCTGCGCTCGCGCTTGGCGGAGCGCGAGCGCACGCTCGAGAGGCTCCGCGCCCGGATCGCGCGTTTGCGCGAGGAGCTGGCGAGGCTCCGCGGGGAGGCGCCGGACGCCGCAGCCGCCGGGACGCCGGACGGGGGCGGGGAGCGGGCGCCGTCCCGCGCATGGATGCTGCCCGTGAGCCCGCTCGCGCTCGGGAGCTCGCTCATCGCCCTGCTGGTCCTCGTCGTCGTCGCGAGCCTGTTCCGGCGGAGCGGAGCGCCGGCGGAGCGGCGGACGGAGGCGGAGGCGGAGCGAGCGCCGGGGGACGGAGGAGGCGGGGCCGTGCCGGAAGAAGAGGCCGCCGAGCTGCCGATCGGCCTCGACCTCGAAGAGGACTCCGAAGAGGCGCCCACGCGGTGACGGTCCGCCGGATCGCCCTCGTCGTCGAGTACGACGGAGGGGCGTTCTGCGGATGGGAGCGCCAGCCCCACTGCGAGTCCGTGCAGGCCGCGGTCGAGCGGGCGCTGTCGCGGGTGGCGGACGAGCCGGTGCGGGTCGTGTGCGCCGGGCGCACCGACGCCGGGGTGCACGCGCTCGGGCAGGTGGCGCACTTCGACACGCGCGCCGTGCGCGGTGAGCGGGCGTGGCGGCTCGGCGCCAACTCGAACCTGCCGCGCGGGGTGGCGGTGACGGCGGCGCGCGAGGTCCCGCCCGACTTCCACGCCCGCTTCTCGGCGCGCTGGCGCCACTACCGCTACCTCCTGCTCAACCGCCCGGACCGCCCGGCGGCCCTGCACGGGCGCGCCGCCTGGGAGCGCCGGCCCCTCGACCTCGGCCGCCTGCGGGCGGCGGCGGCGTTCCTCGTCGGCACCCACGACTTCAGCGCCTACCGCGCGCGCGCCTGCCAGGCCCCGAGCCCCGTGCGCACGGTGTACGCCCTCGACGTCGCGCGCGAAGGGGCGCGGGTGCGGTTCGACGTGGTGGCGGACGGGTTCCTGCACCACATGGTCCGCAACCTGGTCGGCGTGCTGCTCGCGGCGGGCGCGGGCGAGGCCGAGCCCGGCTGGGCGCGCGAGGTGCTCGAGAGCCGGGACCGCACCGCGGGCGGGGTCACCGCGGCTCCCGAGGGGCTCTACCTGGTGCGGGTCGGCTACCCCGCGCGCTTCGGCCTGCCCGAGGTGTCGCCCGATGCGGGCGTCTGGTAACCTCCCGCCGTGCGCGTGCGGATCAAGGTCTGCGGCATCACCCGCCCCGACGACGCCCGGCGCGCCGCCGCGCTCGGGGTGGATGCGGTCGGCCTCAACTTCTTTGCGCCGAGTCCGCGCTTCCTCTCCGTCGAGGCCGCCCGCGCGGTGCGCGCGGCGGTGCCCGCGTTCGTGGCCCCGGTCGCGGTCTTCGTCAATCCCGAGGCGGACGAGGTGCGGCGGGTGGTGGAGGAGGTGGGGGTCGGCATGTTGCAGTTCCACGGCACCGAGCCGCCCGCGTTCTGCCGCGGGTTCGGGCTCCCCTACCTGAAGGCGGTCGGGATGCGCGAGGGGGTGGACCTCGCGCGCGCGGCCCGCGAGTACGGCGACGCCGCCGCGCTGCTCCTCGACGTGCACGACACCGAGCGCTGGGGCGGTACCGGGCGCTCGTTCGACTGGAAGGCTGCGGGCGGAGGCGAGGACGGAAGCGGTGACGGGGGCGGCGCGTCGTCCCGGCCGCTGGTGCTCGCCGGCGGGCTCACGGCGGAGAACGTGGCGGAAGCGGTGCGCACGGTGCGCCCGTTCGCGGTGGACGTGTGCGGGGGGGTGGAGTCGGCCGCGGGCGGCGGCGCCAAGGACGAGGCGAAGCTCGCGGCGTTCGTGCGGGAGGTGGAACGGTGCCGTCGTTGAGCAACCGGCCGGCCGGCCTCGCCGGGCGCTACCCGGACGCCGAGGG
>CAZSPS010000179.1:0-1951 GCA_964608875.1 uncultured Ectothiorhodospiraceae bacterium | reverse complement strand
GGGCTTCGGGACCGCCGGCGGACATCACGGAGCGCGCGCGCGAAGGAGCGGGGGAAGCGGCGGCGGCGGGCGTCAGTTGCGGGGCACCGTGTTCCTGGGGCTGCACCTGGACGGGGAGAGCGAAGCCCACGAGGTGCGCTTGCCGGGGGACCGCGAGCGCATCCGCCAGTTCGCGACCATCGCGCTCCTCAACCTGCTGCGGCTGCGGCTCATCGGGTCCCGCCTGCCGCTGGTGCCCCGAAACTGACGCCCGCCGCCGCCGCTTCCCACGCTTCCCCCGCTCCTTCGCGCGTGCGCTCCGTGATGTCCGCCGGCGGTCCCGAAGCCCTGCTGCGGCGGATGTTCGAGGCCGCGGTGGATGCGGTGCGGGCGGAGCGCTGCGTGCCGCCGGCGCTCCCCGAGCCGGCGGCGGCGGGGGGGCGCACGCTGGTGGCGGGCGCGGGCAAGGCGGCGGCGGCCATGGCCCTCGCCGTCGAGCGCGAGTGGAGCGCGCGCGGACACCCGCCCCCCGAGGGGCTCGCCGTCACCCGCTACGGGCACGGCGCGCCGTGCCGCCACGTCGAGGTCGTGGAGGCGGCCCATCCGGTCCCCGACGAGGCGGGGCGCGCGGCGGGCGGGCGCATGCTCGAGCTCGCCGCCGGCCTCGGCCCGGACGACCTGCTGCTTTGCCTGGTGTCGGGCGGCGGCTCGGCGCTGCTGTCCGCGCCGCCGCCCGGGGTGACGCTGGCCGAGAAGCAGGCCGTCAACCGCGCGCTGCTCGCGAGCGGGGCCAACATCCACGAGATGAACGCGGTGCGCAAGCACCTGTCGCTCGTCAAGGGGGGGCGGCTCGCGGCGGCGGCCCATCCCGCGCGCTGCCACGCGGTGCTCATCTCCGACGTGCCGGGCGACGACCCCGCGACCGTCGCCTCCGGCCCCACCGTCGCGGACCCCACCACGGTGGCCGAGGCGCGGGCGGTGGCGGAGCGCTACGGGGTGGCGGTGCCCGCGTCGGTCGCGGCGTGGTGGGGGTCGCCCGAGGCCGAGACCCCGAAGCCGGGCGACCCGCTCCTCGCCCGCAGCACGGTGCAGGTGGCCGCCGCCGCGCGCGACGCCCTGGATGCGGCGGCGCGGGTGGCGCGCGCGGCGGGCTACGAGCCGTTCGTGCTCGGCGACGCCATCGAGGGCGAGGCGCGCGAGGCGGGCCGGGCGCACGCGGAGCTCGCGCGGCAGGCGCGCCGCCAGGGGCGGCCCGCCGGCCCGCCGTGCGTGCTCCTGTCGGGCGGCGAGACCACGGTGACGGTGCGCGGCGGCGGGCGGGGCGGGCGCAACGCGGAGTTCCTGCTCGCGCTCGCGTGCGCCCTCGACGACGCGCCGGGGGTGTTCGCGCTCGCCGCCGACACCGACGGGATTGACGGGACGGAGTCGAACGCGGGCGCGCTCTATCGGCCCGGCCTCGTCGCGAAGGCGCGGGCCCTCGGCCTCGATCCGCGGGCCGCCCTCGACGCCAACGACGGCCATGGGTTCTTCGCGGCGCTCGGGGAGCTCGTCGAGACCGGCCCCACCCTCACCAACGTCAACGATTTCCGGGCGGTCGCGATCGTGACCCGGGATCCTTGAGCCTCGCGAGGACTCGATCGCGCCGGCGCGGCGGGGAGAGAACCATGCGGCGTTCACGCAAGGCCAAGATCATGGCCACCCTGGGGCCGGCGAGCGACGACCGGGAGGTCATCGCGAGCCTGTTCCGGGCCGGTGCGGATCTCTTCCGCCTCAACTTCAGCCACGGAGAGGCGGCGGACCACCGCCGCCGGGTCGAGATCATCCGCTCCGTCGAGGAGGAGGAGGGACGACCGATCGGGATCCTCCTCGACCTCCAGGGGCCGAAGTTCCGGCTCGGGACCTTCGGGGGGGACGGAGCCGTGGAGGTGCACCCCGGCGAGCCGTTCCGCCTCGATCTCGACGAGCGCCCGGG
>CAZSPS010000178.1:0-12237 GCA_964608875.1 uncultured Ectothiorhodospiraceae bacterium | reverse complement strand
GCGCCGACGATGAGGAAGGTGCGCCGGAAGACGGCCTGCAACTGCCCGTCTCCGCGCCGGGCGAGGTGGAAGAAGCACCAGAGGAGGAGCGCCCCCCGCAGGATGTCGCCGAGATAGTCCACGATGAGGAACGTGGACGTGGTCTGCACGAGGCCGGGGATGGAGAGGGCGGCGAGCGCAAGGAAGCTCCACGGCCCCAGCAGGAAGCCGCCCGGCAGCCGCAGGCTGCGCGATACGGCCGCCGAATGCAGCACCAGCCCGACGGCGGCCAGGAACAGGGCCACCGCGACCCCCCGGAACACCCCGCCCGGAACGCCCGGCAACCACGTGGCGGGCCCGAGCGAGAGGAAGGCCGCGAGCAACCAGGATTCGAGCTCGCGGCGTTCGGCGGACGACCGCCCGAGCAGGCCGCCGGCGCGTGCGGAGAGGGCGGGGTTCACGAGGCGAGCCTCTCGAACAGGTCCTTCGCCTCGTCGGCGCCTGCGGTGTAGACCGAAGGCGGCAGCGCCGCGAGGTTGCTCCGCCAACGCGCCAGGTCCGAAGACGACACGCCCCCGAGCTCGGCCGCCGCCTCGCCGGCCGCCCGCGCCTCGACCACCATGCCGATGCCGTGCTCGCCCACCCCGAGCGCGTCCCGGCTGCCGGCGCGCACCACCAGCGGCTTCCCGAAAAGGCACGCCTCGTAGTAGCGGTTGGTCTGGGACCAGCCGCGCGGAATGTCGGGCGAATGGCAGGCCATCGCCAGGTCCACCCCCCGGTAGAGGGCGGGCAGGTCTTCGGGGTACTCGTATCCTCCCCGGTATTCGAGGCCGGGGTTGCCGGCCACCCGGCGCGCGAAGTCCTTCAGGAACGGCGACGGGGTGCCCGCGAGCACCGCGGTGAACCGCTCCGGCCAGCGCCGCGTCAGCTCGTCCAGCACCTCCAGCGTCCACCCGTCGCGCAGCCTGCCGAACCATCCGATCCGCAACCGCCCGTCCGCCGGCGGCTCCGCGGCCGGCGGGACCGGCGCCCCGCCGTCGGACAGCGACTGCACGAACTCGAGCGCGGGCTTGTTCTCGATGACCATGATGGCCACGTCCGAGCCCAGCCACTCGCGGTAGTAGGGGCGGTAGCCCTCGGTCGTCAGCACCAGCAGCCGGCAGCGCTCCAAGATCCGCTTCTCGAGGGTCCGCAGCATCCATCCGGTCGGCCC
This sequence comes from uncultured Ectothiorhodospiraceae bacterium, assembly GCA_964608875.1. Taxonomy (GTDB): domain Bacteria; phylum Pseudomonadota; class Gammaproteobacteria; order HK1; family HK1; genus JAJDXW01. The sequence goes on along the minus strand of CAZSPS010000178.1, from coordinate 11,045 downwards.
CCGCTCCACCTGCTTGCCGTGGACGTCGGCGATCTCCATCGCCATCGGCAGGCTCCGCCCCGCGCCCGCGACCATGCCGAGGAAGCCCATGTCGAGGCCGAAGGCGTAGACGAGGTCGCACCGGCGAAGCGCCTCGCGCACCCGCGCGGCCCGCAGCAGGAGCCTCGGGATGCGGGAGAAGTACCTCCGGGGAGGGAGCCGCCCCAACCTCGCGACGGGGCAGTCCGGCAACCGGCCGAAACCCTGATGGCGTTCGAAGCCCATCGCCTCGACCTCGAACCCGGCGCGTTCGAGCATCCCGGCGCGCCGGGCGACGTTGGTACTGGCGATCATGGAGGCAAGAAGAAGTACCCTCATGTGCTCTGCATTCTCGTGCCGCAGATGAGTCCGCACGCCGAAGTCCACAGGTACGCCACGTCCGTGCGCCGAAGCAGCAATGTAGCAAAAAAGGGCAGCCGCGTGGCCCTGTGGAACATGATCCACAGGATGAGGCCCCGGCACAGCAGGCCGCCGGTCAGGGCCCACGCGGCGCCGTGCAATCCCCATGCCGGATGGAGAAGGAAGAACAGCGCGACGTTGACGGCGATGCCGGCGCACATGGCGTAGGAGAAGATCTGGGGCCGGTCGACCCCCCGGAAATAAGCGACGAACACCTCCGAGCTGGCATAGACCAGCACGCCGATGGACATGATCCAGGTGAGCTGGGCCACCGGCGCGAAGGCTTCCGACAGCAGGAGCGGCACCAGCTGCGTGCTGACGGGGATCCAGAGCAGCAGCAGCCCGCCCACGATCCACCACGTGACGCGGGCGCAGAAGGCCGTGAGGTCGGGGTTCTCGCCGCCGGCTTCGGCCACCCGCGGCAGCAGGTAGGTGGAGACCGCCGACGGGATGAGGAGCACCTTGGTGATGAGGGCGTTGCCGGTGGCGAAGAGCCCGATGTCGGCGCGGCCGGCGGCGACCACGCCCAGCAACAGGCTGCCCACCCGGTTGTCGACGGCCTGGCCGATGCGGGCCGGATGCTCCTTGAGGCCGAACCGCAGCACCTGCCGCAACCCCTCGCGGCTCGGCGCCTCCAACGCCAGGCCGCAATGCCGCCTGAGGTCCGCGACCGAGAACCCGATCAACGTGAGGTGCCCCAGCGCCAACGCCAGCAGCGCGCCGTTGACCCCCAGCTCCAGCATCCAGACCAGGACCACGATGGCGAGCCCCCCCACCACCCAGCGCAGGAAGGAGAAAAGGCCCAGCCGGCCGAACCGCCTCAGCCCCGCCAGTTGCAGCGTGATGGCGAAGGAAAGGGAAGAGAGCGGAATCAGCAGCACCGCCACGTGGAAGGAATCCACGTCGGCGCTGCGGAAGAAAGCGAGGCCGCTGTCGATGAGCGGTATCGAGGCGAAGACGGCGAGCGCGCTGCCGGCGAGACACAGGATGGTGACGATCGACATCCCCTGCGAGACGCTGAGCCGCTTGGTCATGATGCAGTACTGCGCGCCGCGGCCGACGTTCAGGGTCACGATGACCCCGGCGAACTCTCCGAAGAGTACGCAGATGGCGTAGGCGCCGCGGCCGGCGGGCAGGAGGGTGTAGGCGAGGAGGCTCTGGGTCAGGACGCTCAACACCAGGACCATCATCCGGGTGCCGAGGAGGACGGCCACCTCCTGGCGGCCGGGCGTGACGGGCGGCTCCGGCAGGGAAGGAACGGCGGCCATGTACCGGGCTAGCCCTCGTCGCGCGGCGGGATGACGATGCGGGGGAGCCGGCGGCCCGGAACGGGCGCTTCCGCGCTCCCTAGAGGACGCGGCGAGCCCCCGTCCGGCCGGGAGTATAGCACGCGGCCCTCCCCGCCCCGGCCGCGCCCCCGCTTCCGCGACTGGCACTCTCACCCCGAGAGTGCTAACATCCGCCCCCAGGTCACCCGAAGGGGTCCGCGATCATGGGAAAGGCGCTCGAACTCTCGCTTGCCGTGCCGTCGGGCGGCAGCCTCGAGGCCTACGTGCAGGCCGTACACACCGTCCCCCTCCTCACCGAGGACGAAGAGCGCAGCCTCGCCGAGCGCTACCGCGACCACGAAGACCTGGACGCGGCCCGGCGCCTCGTCCTCTCCCACCTGCGCTTCGTCGTGCGCGTGGCGCGCGGGTACTCCGGCTACGGCCTCCACCAGGCCGACCTCATCCAGGAAGGCAACGTGGGGCTCATGAAGGCGGTGAAGCGCTTCGACCCCTCGCTCGGCGTGCGCCTCGTCTCGTTCGCGGTGCACTGGGTGCGGGCCGAGATCCACGAGTACATCCTGCGCAACTGGCGCATCGTGAAGGTCGCCACCACCAAGGCGCAGCGCAAGCTGTTCTTCAACCTGCGCAGCGCCAAGAAGCGCCTCGGCTGGATGAACCGGCAGGAGGTGGACGCGGTCGCGGCGGACCTCGGGGTGCCGGCGCGCACCGTGCTCGAGATGGAGCAGCGCCTGCACGCGCGCGACGCTTCGTTCGACCTGCCGGCCGACGCCTCGGACGACGAGCCGGCGGCCCCCAGCGGGTGGCTGCAGGACCGCCGCTTCGACCCGGCGGAGCGGGCGGAGGCCGAAGAGTGGGAGGCGCATTCCTCGCGCTCGCTGCACCGGGCGCTGGAGACGCTCGACGACCGCAGCCGCTCCATCCTGGCGCGGCGCTGGCTGGCGGAGGAGAAGGCGACGCTGCAGGAGCTGGCCGACGAGTACGGGGTCACGGCCGAACGCATCCGCCAGATCGAGAAGAACGCGATGAAGAAGCTGCGGGGCCGGATCGAGGCCTGACCCCGCGCCCGCCGGCGCAAGCGCCGCCGCCGGCCGGCGCTCACACGGCCATCACGCGGAAGTAGTGGTCGACCAGCAGGCTCGCGAAGATCCCGAGCAGGTAGATGATCGAGTAGCGGAAGGTGCGCATCGGGAGGGACGGGTCCTCCCGGAACGCGAGCGCCAGCGCGTAGTACACGAACACGGCGCCGAACGCGACCGCCCCCGCGAGGTAGACGAGCCCGCTCATGCGCGTGACGTAGGGCAGCGCGCTCGCCACCATCAGCAGCAGGGTATAGAGCAGGATCTGGAAGCGGGTGAACCCGACCCCGTGCGTCACCGGCAGCATCGGCACGGCGGCGGCGGCGTACTCCTCGCGCCGGTGGATGGCGAGCGCCCAGAAGTGCGGCGGCGTCCAGGCGAAGATGATGAGGAAGAGCAGCAGCGCGTGCGGGTCCACCGTGCCCGTCACCGCGCTCCACCCGAGCACCGGCGGCATCGCGCCGGCCGCCCCGCCGATGACGATGTTCTGGGGGGTCGCGGGCTTCAGCCACACGGTATAGACCACCGCATAGCCCACCATCGAGACCAGGGTGAGGACGGCGGTGAGCCAGTTCACCCACACCCCGAGCACGGCCATGGACGCCGCCCCGAGGACGCACGCGAACGCCGCGGCCTCGCGGAAGCTCATGGCGCCCGACGCCACGGGACGGCCGCGGGTGCGGCGCATGATCGAGTCGATGCGCCGGTCCACCGCATGGTTGAAGGCGGCGCCGGACGCCGCCCCGAGGGCGATGCCGAGGGTGCCGGCGAGCAGCGCGCCGAGCGGCGGCGCCCCTGGGGTCGCGAGGAACATGCCCGCCACCGCGGTGAACACGATGACCGTCACCACCTTCGGCTTGCACACCTCGACGTAGGCGGCGGCGGCGGACGCGGCGGGCTTCGGGGCGGCGGGAAGGGCGGTCATGGCCGGGGCGCGCGATGGTGCAGGGTGAGCACGGCGAGGAGCAGCAGCGCCGCCCCCGCATTGTGGGCGACGGCGACCGCGAGCGGCAACCCGAGCCACACGTTCGCGAGGCCCAGCGAGACCTGGGCGGCGAGCAGCGCGAGCACGGCGAGCGCGGCGGCCCCGAGGTCCCGGCGCCGGTCCGCGCGCGCGCGCCGCAAGGCCGCGCCGCCGAGAGCCGCCAGGTACGCGAAGGCCGCCACGGCGCCGAGCCGGTGCGCGAAGTGGATGGCGACGCGCGCGTCGCCGGCGAGCACCCCGCCCTCGAAGCCGCTCCCGGACTCCTGCCAGAGCCGGAACCCGGCCGCGTAGTCGCCGTCGGGCCACCAGCCGCCGTGGCAGGTGGGCAGGTCCGGGCAGGCGAGGGCCGCGTAGTTGGCGCTGGTCCAGCCCCCGAGCGCGATCTGGACGGCCAGCACCAACAGCCCGCCCGCCGCGGCCCGGCGCAGCCCCGCCGCGCGCGGCCGGCCGAGACCGCCGGCGATGGCGCCGTCCGGCGGACGCCCGAGGGCGAGCCGCCACAGCAGGGCCAGGATCGCCATCCCGCCCGCGAGGTGCGCGACCACCACCGCCGGCTGCAGGCGCAGGGTCACCGTCCACGCGCCGAGCGCGGCCTGGAACGCCACCAGCAGCACGAGCGCGGCGGGGAGCGCGGCCGGCAGGCCGGCGGCGCCGCGCCGGCGGCCCCGGAACGCCGAGAACGCGAGCCACGCGATGGCGAGGCCGAGGCCGGCGGCGGCGTACCGGTGCAGCATCTCGCGCCACGCCTTGCCCGTATCCACCCCGTCGGCGAAGCGCGTCTCGCCCGGCCCCGCCACCACCAGCCGCCCGTAGCAGCCCGGCCAGTCCGGGCAGCCGAGCCCCGCGCCGGTGAGCCTCACCCACGCGCCCAGCACCGCGACCGCGAGCGCGAGCGCCGCGACCGCGAGCGCCATGCGCCGGAACCGTGTCTCGGCCGTCATCCCGTCTGCCACTTCGAGTACTTGAGGAGGCGCGAGAGGTCGCCGCGGATGGTCCGCGGCCCGGCGTCCGCGGGAAAGCGCAGCACCACGAAGCGGCGCGGGTCCACGAGCCAGATGCCGTCCGCAGCCTCTGCTTCCGCTTCCGGGCCGAGCAGCGCCCGCCGCCAGGCGGGAGTGATGCGCGCCGCCGGCTGGCCGGCGCCGCCGGCCGCCGCACCCGGTCCGGGCGCGACGGCGGCGGGGAGCAACAGCAGCCGCCGCACCCGGTACCGGTTGCGGCCGAGGGAGCGGTGCGCCCGGCGCATCGCCTCGAGAGCCGCGGCGCACGCCTGCCCGCATCCGTGCGCCGCGAAGTAGACGAGCGTCCAGCGCCGGTCGAAGAAGTCCGCAGGCAGGCGCCCGCCGCCCGCCGCGCCGGCGCGGGCGCCGGCGGCGAGGACGAGGCGCTCGGCCGGGGCGGGGCGGGGCGGCGTCAGCAGCTCGCCGCGGTTGGCCGCGCCGGGCGCGAAGCCGAACCAGGCGCCGGCGCCGGCGTGGAAGACGGCCGCGAGCACCAGCGGCGCCGCGAACACCGCCCCGAGCCCGAGCAGCGCGAGCCGCGAACGCATGGTCTTCGGCAACCCCACGGCCCGCGCTCAACGCCGCCTGAGGCCGAGCGCCGCCCAGATGACGAACAGCGCCGCCGCGAGCGCGAACCACTGGAACGCATACGCCCGGTGCCGGGCCGGGGGCATGCCGGGCGCCGCCCGCCACTCGCGCGCGTAGCCGTGCGGGGCGTCCGGGTCCAGCGCCACCAGCCAGCCCGCGAGGGGGTAGCCGAGCGCGCGCCGCATGGGGTCGAGCTCGACGCGCTGCACCACGCGCGGCCAGCCGTCCCGCCCCTCGTAACCGGTGTCTCCGAGCACGAACAGGTCCTCGCGCGGCAGGCGCACCGTGCCCCGCACCCGCACCTCGGCGGCGGGCGCGCCGACGTCCGGGAGCGCGTCCCGGCGCGGCCCCGCCGGCACCCACCCCCGGTTGACGAGCACGGCGGCGGCGTCCGCGCCGGCCCCGGCCGCCGGGCGGAACGGGGTGAGGACGTAGTACCCCGCGCGCCCCCGCAGGGTGCGGTTGTCCTGGAGAAACTGGTGCGCGCCGTCGTAGCGGCCGCGCCAGTCCACCCGCGCGAACTCCGACGGCGGGCCGGGGCGGTCGCCGGCGCGCCCGTCCCACACCGCGCCGCTCGCGCGCGCCGCCTCGAACGCGGCCTGCCGCGCCTCCTTGTCCGCCGCGCGCTCGAGCTGCCAGAGGCCGAGCGCGCAGAGCCCGGCGAACAGGGCCGCCGCGAGCCCGCTCAGGAGGAAGAAGGCGGCGGAGCGGCGGCGGGGAGCGCCCGGCTGCGAAGACGAGGGCACGGCGGCGGGGACGAAGGCGGCGGACGGGGGGGGCGGGTGCGGAGCGCCGTCAGCTCCCCGCCCTCGCCGCAGGGCGGGCGGCGCCCGGCGCCGCTATACTGGCGGCGAGGGCCGGGGCGAGGGCCGGGCCGGCGGCGGAGCGGGACGCCATGAACTTCGCGGTAGTAGCGATCGTACTGATCTTCCTCGGCATACTGGCGAGCCTCGGCTCCGCCCTGGTGCACCTCGTGCGGGGCCGGGGCGACTCCAGGCGCACGGCCAGGGCCCTCACCGTGCGCATCGGCATGTCGGCGGCCCTGTTCGTGCTCCTCTTCCTGCTGTACGCGGCGGGCCTCATCCGTCCGCACGGGCTGGCCTGACCACCGGGAGCCGGGCGCTCCCCCATCGCGGTCACAGCCAGTAGACGAAGATGAAGAGCCCCAGCCAGACCACGTCCACGAAGTGCCAGTACCACGCCGTGGCCTCGAACGCGAAGTGGTGCTTGGGGTCGAAGTGCCCCCTCATGCCCCGCAGCATCACCACCGTGAGCATGATCGCGCCGATGGTGACGTGGGCCCCGTGGAACCCGGTGAGCAGGAAGAACGTGGAGCCGTAGATCCCGGTCGTGAGCTTGAGGTTGAGGTGGGCGTAGGCCTCGAAGTACTCGTAGGCCTGCAAGCCCACGAAGATGAAGCCCAGCAGGACCGTCAGGAACAGCCCGCCGACGAACTGGCCGCGGTCGCCCTTCAGGATGCCCCAGTGCGCCCAGGTCACCGTGCCGCCGCTCGACAGCAGGATGACGGTGTTGAGGGCGGGGATGCCCCACGCCCCCATCGGCTGGAACGCGCCGCCCAGGGCCTCCGGCCCGTTGGTCGGCCACACCGACTCGAACGCGGGCCACAGGAAGAGGTTGGTCGCCTCGCCCGTGCCCTCGCCGCCCAGCCACGGCACCGAATACACCCGCGCGTAGAACAGCGCGCCGAAGAACACGCCGAAGAAGCAGACCTCGGAGAAGATGAACCACCCCATGCCCCACCGGAACGAGCGGTCCACCTGGTCGTTGTAGAAGCGGGACTCGCTCTCCTTGACCACCTGGCCGAACCACAGGAACAGCATGGCGAGCAGGACCACGAGGCCGGCGGCCATGACCAGGGAGGCGAGGTCCGCGCCGTTGAGGAGCGCCGCGAAGCCGCCGAAGAGGGCGGTGAGGCCGATCGACCCGATGATGGGCCATCGCGTTCCGTGCGGGAGGTAGTACTGGGCTTCAGCCATGGGTGCGGGTTCCGTCTTGACTGGCGGGATGGGCGTGACCGGCGTCGGAGGCGGCGTCCGGCTCCACCTCGAAGAAGGTGTAGCCGAGGGTCAGGGTGCCGATGGCGGAGGGGAGCTCCCGGCCCACCACGAACCGCACCGGCATGGCGCGGGTCTCGCCGGGCTCGAGCCGCTGGCGGGTGAAGCAGAAGCACTCGATCTTGTCGAAGTGGGCGGCGGCGGCGATCGGCGAGACGCTGGGCACGGCCTGGCCGACGACGGCCCGGCGCGACAGGTTGGTGACGGTGTACTCGGCTTCGTAGACGTCCCCGGGGCGGACCTCCAGGGGGCGGGCCGGACCCGCGAACTCCCAGCGCAACCCGCTGTTGACGGTGGCGAGGAACTGCACCCGGACCGTGCGCGCGTGCGCCCCGGGCGCCGCCCGCCGCCCCGCCGCCGCATCCGCCTCCGACACCACCCCGGTGCGGCCGTTGAAGCCGGTGATGTCGCACACCAGGTCGTAGAGCGGGACGAGGGCGTAGCCGAAGCCGAACATGGCGGCGGTCACCGCCAGCAGGCGGAGCGTGAGCCGGCGGTTGGCGCGGGCCAGGGCCGGGGACCGGCGGCGGGCGGTGGCGGCGGCGGTCGTCATGACGCTAGCGTCCTCCCCCCGTCACCAGCATCAGCGCGTAGAACGCGAGCGCCACCGCCCCGATGACGAGCGCCAAGCGGACGTTCGCACGGCGCAGGGCGGTCCGCCCGCGGCGCGGCCCGCCGCCGCCCTCCCGGCCGCCGTGCGCATCGTCCATCGCGAGCGAACCCTGCGAACGGCCCGGCCCGGCGCCCGCCGCCGCCCGCATCCCTAGCGGACCGCCGGCGGGGTCTCGAACGTGTGGTACGGCGGCGGCGACGCCACCGTCCATTCGAGGCCGTCCGACCCGTCCCACACCCCGCTCGTCGCGCGCTTCCCGCCCCGGCAGCACCGGTACACGATGTAGGCGAAGAGCAGCTGCGAGAGCCCGAAGCCGAAGCCGCCGATGCTCGACACCATGTTCCAGTCCGCGAACTGCACCGCGTAGTCCGGGATGCGGCGCGGCATGCCCGCGAGCCCCAGGAAGTGCTGCGGGAAGAACAGCACGTTGACGAAGATGGTGGACAGCCAGAAGTGCCACTTGCCCAGGCGCTCGTCGTACATGTTGCCGGTCCACTTCGGCAGCCAGTAGTACACCCCGGCGAAGATGGCGAACAGCGCCCCGGTCACCAGCACGTAGTGGAAGTGGGCCACCACGAAGTAGGTGTCGTGGTACTGGAAGTCCGAGGGCACGATGGCGAGCATCAGCCCCGAGAAGCCGCCGATGGTGAACAGGATGACGAAGGCGACCGAGTACAGCATCGGCGTCTCGAAGGTGAGCGAGCCCCGCCACATCGTGGCCACCCAGTTGAACACCTTCACCCCCGTCGGGACCGCGATCAGCATGGTGGTGTACATGAAGAACAGCTCGCCCGCGAGCGGCATCCCCACCGTGAACATGTGGTGCGCCCACACCACGAACGACAGGAAGGCGATGGACGCGGTGGCGTACACCATCGACTCGTAGCCGAACAGGGGCTTGCGCGAGAACGTGGGGATGATCTGGGACACGATCCCGAACGCGGGCAGGATCATGATGTACACCTCGGGGTGCCCGAAGAACCAGAAGATGTGCTGGAACAGCACCGGGTCGCCGCCGCCCGCGGCGTCGAAGAACGAGGTGCCGAAGAACTTGTCGGTGAGCAGCATGGTGACCGCGCCCGCGAACACCGGCATGGCGGCCACCAGCAGGAAGGCGGTGATGAGCCAGGTCCACACGAACAGCGGCATCTTGAGCAGCGTCATGCCGGGCGCGCGCATGTTGAGGATGGTCACGATGATGTTGATCGAGCCCATCACCGACGACACCCCCATCAGGTGGATGGCGAAGATCGCGAACGGCAGGTTCGCCCCGCCCTGCAGCACGAGGGGCGGGTAGAGCGTCCAGCCCGCCGCCGGGGCGCCGCCCTCCATGAAGAACGTGGCCACCAGCAGCGCGAACGCGAACGGCAGCAGCCAGAAGCTCCAGTTGTTCATGCGCGGCAGGGCCATGTCCGGCGCCCCGATCATCATCGGGATCATCCAGTTGGCGAAGCCCACGGTGGCCGGCATGATGGCGCCGAACACCATGATGAGCGCGTGCATGGTGGTCAGCTGGTTGAAGAAGTCCGGCTCCACGAACTGCAGGCCGGGCGACCACAGCTCGGCGCGGATGGCGAGCGCGAGCGCGCCCCCCAGGAGCAGCATCAGGAACGAGAAGACGAGGTAGAGGGTGCCGATATCCTTGTGGTTGGTGGTGAACACCCACCGCATGACGCCCGGCTCGGGGCCGTGGTGGTGGTGGGCCTCGTCGTGGTGGCCGCCGTGACCGGGGCCGTGACGGGCGTCGTCCGCGCCGTGCGCCGTTGCCGCACTCATCTCGTCGATTCCTCCTGCCTGCCTGTCTGCCCGGCCTGCTCGCCTGTCTGCCCGGTCAGCGCGCCGCCCGCACCTCGGACGGCTGCACCAGGTCGCCGACCGAGTTGCCGAGCGCGTTGCGCTGGTAGGTGACGACGGCGGCGATGTCCACGTCGTCGAGCTGCGCGGCGAACGCGGCCATCGAGGTGCCGGGCTTGCCGTTCATGACCCGGTCGAGATGCCCCGCCATGGCGCCGGTCGCGATCGCGCTGCCGGTGATGGCCGGGAACGCCGGGAGCTGCCCTTCGCCGCCCGGCTGGTGGCAGGCGGCGCAGGCCGTCAAGTAGACGGTCTCGCCGCGCGCCATCAGTTCCTCCCGCGACCAGTCGCGCAGGGCCGCCTGCGCGGCCACCTCCTGCGAGGCGTGGCGCTCTCGCACCCACGCCACGTACTCGTCCTCGGGCACCGCGCGCACCACGATCGGCATGTAGGCGTGGTCCTTGCCGCAGAGCTCCGCGCACTGGCCGCGGTACACCCCCGGCTCGTCGATGCGGGTCCACATCTCGTTGATGAAACCCGGGATCGCGTCCTTCTTCATGCCGAGCGCGGGCACCCACCAGGCGTGCAGCACATCGTCCGCGGTCAGCAGGAGCCGCACCTTGCGTCCGACCGGCAGCACCACCTCGTTGTCGACCTCGAGCAGGTAGTGCTCGCGCGTGGTGGGGTCGCCCCGGATCGCCTCGCGGCTCTCCGGCGCCAGCGAGCTGAAGAAGTCGACGTCGTCCTCGAGGTACTCGTAGCGCCACTTCCACTGGTGCCCCGTCACCTTGACGGTCATGTCGGCCTCGCTGGTGTCCTCCATGACGATGAGCGCGCGCGTGGCGGGGATGGCCATCAGCACCAGGATGAGCACGGGGATGACGGTCCAGACGATCTCGGCCGCCGTGTTGTGGTGGAAGTTGGCCGCGGCGTGGCCGGCCGAGCGCCGGTGGCGGATCATGCTGTAGAACATGACGCCGAAGACCACCACCCCGATGCCCACGCACCACCAGAGCATGAGCATGTGCTGGTCGTAGGCCTCGCGGCTGATCTGGGTGACGCCGCGCGGCATGTTCAGCGCCCAGTCGGCGTGGGCGGCGGAGAGCGGCGCGAGGACGGACGCGGCGAGCGCGGCGAGGGCCGCGGCGGCGCGTCCGGCAAGGTGGCGGCGGCGGCGCGCGCCGCT
>CAZSPS010000177.1:0-7945 GCA_964608875.1 uncultured Ectothiorhodospiraceae bacterium | reverse complement strand
AGCGAGGACGCGAGCCAGACTTCGACGCGGGGCGCCGGGTCGTGCCGCCGCTCCCGCCACACGTTGACCAGCAGCGTGCAGGCGAGCATGGCGGCGATCGTGACCCCGGCGAGCGGGGTCGAGAGGGCGGCGGCGCAGAGGCGGCCGCACCCGGCGGCGGTCCACAGGGACGGGAGCGGGGCCGCCTTCCGCCCGCCGCCGCCGTTGCCGTTGCCGTTGCCGCTGCCGCCGACGCCGATCTCCCGCAGGGTGCGGACGTCGCCCTCCGGAAGCCCGATCGCGGCCAGGCTGCCGCAGCTTTCGAGGCCGTGGCCGCGGAGCGCCTCGAAGAAGGCTTCCTTCGCGGGCTTCGTCTGCCACAGGAGCTGCGCGCCGCTCGCGAGGAACGCCAGCAGCAGCGCGGGCGCGGCGCAGGCGGCGGCGAGCCTCCTCCCCGGCAGCCGTTCGAGCAGGTCGCCCACGGCGACGGCGAGGACGAAGCACATGGCCACGTAGAGCGAAGCGAAGTTGCGGACCAGGTAGAACATCTGGTTCGAGAAGGACGAAGCGGCCAGGACGACCGCCGCCCCCAGCACGTAGACGGGGAGCAGCGCGCGTCGGGGGGGCAGGGCGAGCCACAGCAGCGCGGCCGGGAAGGACAGCAGGATGAGCGGGCCGATGCCGGGAATCGACGACAGCAGCTCGACGACCCCCGTATCGTCCTCCAGGGGTATGAAGAAGACCGGCTCCGGATTGACCCGGTGCCGGGAGGCGTAGTGGTAGACGTTGTGCAGCGTCTCGTTGACGTACTCGAACACGGAGCCCGCGAACGGTACGTTGATGAGGTACAGGAACGCCAGCGAGGACACGAGCCAGACTTCGACGCGGGGCGCCGGGTCGTGCCGCCGCTCCCGCCACACGTTGACCAGCAGCGTGCAGGCGAGCATGGCGGCGATCATGACCCCGGTGAGCTTGGTCGAGAGGGCGGCGGCGCAGAGGAGGCCGAACCCGGCGGCGGTCCACAGGGACGGGAGCGGGGCCGCCTTCCGCCCGCCGCCGCCGGCGGCATAGCGGAGATAGAGGGCCGCCGCCAGGTTGAAGAGGATGAACATCGTGGTTTCGGAGTAGAACCGCCGGAACTGCTCGAACACGAGCGGGTTGCCCAGTACCAGGCCGCCGTAGGCGGCGGCGGCCGGGAACCCGAAGCGGCGGAACAGCATCCACAGGACCAGGCAGAAGCCGGCGGCGGCGATGAGGCCGAAGGCGAGCCGCATGAAGAACACGTAGTCCTGGATGTTGGGGTCGTGGGCCTGGAAGCCGTCGTAGGTGTAGCGCTTCTCGAGATACGAGTCGCCGGTGTAGACGGGCCAGAGCCTCGCCCACCCTTTCTTCTCGTCCGCATCCGCATCGGCGCCGGCTTCGGCTTCGCCGTCTTCGACGTGGCCGCTGAGGTTCATGTAGACGACCCCGGCGGGATGGAGGAGCCGCGCGAACCACCGGTTGGTCTCGCCGACCCTCACGTTCTCGATCTCGTGGGGAGGCGCCAGCGACCCGATCCCCCGGACCAGCGTGGTCCGCTCGTCGGGATACGAGTCCCTGGCGATGAGGTTGAGCGTGTTGTGGAGCCAGAGCGCCGTCGTCCCGAAGAAGAAGGCGACGAGCGCGAGGGCCGCGTAGCGCGAGCCGGCCGCACGCCGGATCCGCTCCGGCATGACGGAGAAGGCCGCGCGGCCGGCCCGCGCCCCCGGACCGGAGGGGCTAGATCTCGCGGGCGAGGCGTGCGGCAAGGCCGGTGTAGTCGCCCGGAGCGAGGGCGGCGAGCCGCGCCTTCTCCGCTTCGGGCAGGTCGAGGGCCGCGATGAACGCGCGCAGCTCGTCCGCGCCGAGGCTCCCGCCGCCCGCTCCCGCGCGCCCGCGGGTGAGGTCCTTCAAGCGTTCGTAGCCGCCCGGCGCCCCGTGGCGGCGCATGACGGTCTGGATGGCTTCGGCGAGCACCTCCGGATGGCGCTCGAGGTCCGCCGCCAGCGCCGCCTCGTCCAGCTCCAGGCGCGCGAGCCCGCGCTCCACCGACTTCCATCCGAGGAGGGCGTAGCCGAGCCCCGCCCCGAGGTTGCGCAGCACCGTGGAGTCGGTGAGGTCGCGCTGCCAGCGCGACACCGGGAGCTTGCGCGCGAAGTGGTCGAGCAGCGCGTTGGCGACCCCGAGGTTGCCCTCGGCGTTCTCGAAGTCGATGGGGTTCACCTTGTGCGGCATGGTCGAGGAGCCGACCTCGCCCTCGACCGCGCGGCTGCGGAAGTAGCCGAGCGAGATGTAGCCCCAGACGTCGCGCGCGAAGTCGATGAGCACGGTATCGAGCCGGGCCACCGCCTCGAGCCACTCCGCCAGCCAGTCGTGCGGCTCGATCTGGGTGGTGTACGGGTTGAAGGCGAGCCCGAGCCGCTCCTCGACGAAGCGCCGCGCCACGTCCGGCCAGTCGGCCTGCGGCCAGGCGGCGTGGTGCGCGCTGTAGTTCCCGGTCGCGCCGTTCATCTTGCCGAGCACCGGCTGCTGCGCGATCTGGGCGCGCTGGCGCTCGAGCCGCGCCACCACGTTCGCGAGCTCCTTGCCCATGGTGGTGGGCGAGGCGGCCTGGCCGTGGGTGCGGGCGAGCATCGGCACTTCGGCGTAGCGGTGGGCGAGGGTGCGGAGCGCCCCCGCGAGCGCGTCGATGCGGGGCGCGAGCGCCTCCTCGCGCGCGCCGCGCACCAGCAGCGCCCACGCCAGGTTGTTGATGTCCTCGGACGTGCAGGCGAAGTGCACGAACTCGGCGGTGGCGGGCCAGGCGGCGAGCCGCTCGCGCAGGAAGTACTCGACCGCCTTCACGTCGTGGTTGGTGGCGCCCTCGATCGCCTTGACCGCGCGTGCGTCCGCTTCGGAGAAGGCGCGCGCCGTCTCGTCGAGGCGGGCGAGGGCGGCGGGCTCGGGGTCCGGCCCCACTCCCGGCTCCGCCGCGAGGTGGGCGAGCCACGCCGCCTCCACCCGCACCCGCGCGCGGATGAGGGCGAACTCGCTGAACCAGGCGCGCAGCTCCCCGGCCTGTCCGGCGTAGCGCCCGTCGAGCGGGGAGAGGGCGGTGAGCGGCGAGAGCTCCAGCACGTCAGGCGGCCAGCTGCCGCACGACGTAGTGCAGGATGCCGCCGTGCCCGAAGTACTCCCACTCCTTGGGCGTGTCGATCCGCACCCGCGCCGTGAACCGCTTGGCCTCGCCGCCGCCCTCCGCCGGGGCCGCGACCACGGTGACCGCGCGCGCGCCCGGCTCGAGCCCCTCGGTCGAATACACCTCGGTGCCGTCGAGTCCGAGCGAGGCGGCGCTCTCGCCGTCCCGGAACTCGAGCGGCAGGATGCCCATGCCGATGAGGTTCGAGCGGTGGATGCGTTCGAGGCTCTCCACCAGCACCGCCCGCACCCCGAGCAGGGCCGGCCCCTTGGCCGCCCAGTCGCGCGACGACCCGCCGCCGTAATCCTTGCCCCCGAGCACCATCAGCGGCGTCGCCTCGGCCCGGTAGCGCATGGCCGCGTCGTAGATCGACATGCGCTCGCCGGACGGCAGGTGCACCGTCCAGCTGCCCTCGGCGCCGGGGGCGAGCTCGTTGCGCAGGCGCACGTTGGCGAACGTGCCCCGCATCATCACCTCGTGGTTGCCGCGGCGCGCGCCGTAGGCGTTGAAGTCCGCCGGCCCCACCCCGTTCTCCACCAGGTAGCGCCCGGCGGGGCTGTCGGGCTGGATCGAGCCGGCGGGCGAGATGTGGTCGGTGGTGACGCTGTCCCCGAGCTTCGCCAGCACCCGCGCGCCTTCGATGTCGCCGAAGCCCGGCGCCTCGCCGGTCATGCCCTCGAAGTACGGGGGGTTGCGGACGTAGGTCGAGTCCTCGCGCCAACCGTAGCGCTCGGAGGCGGGCACGTCCATGCCGCGCCAGCGCTCGTCCCCCCGGTACACGTCGGCGTAGCGCTCGCGGAACAGCTCGGAGCCGAGCGAGCCCGCGATGGCCTCCTGCACGTCCTTCGCGCTCGGCCACACGTCGCGCAGGAACACGGGCTCGCCGTCCGCGTCCGCGCCGAGCGGGTCGCGCTCGAAGTCGATGAGGGTGGTGCCCGCGAGCGCGTAGGCGACCACCAGCGGCGGGGAGGCGAGGAAGTTCATGCGCACCTCCGGGTGCACCCGGCCCTCGAAGTTGCGGTTGCCGGACAGCACCGAGCAGGCGACGACGCCGCCTTCGGCGATGCCCTCGCTGACTGCGGCCGGCAGGGGGCCGGAGTTGCCGATGCAGGTCGTGCACCCGTAGCCCACCACGTGGAACCCGAGCGCCTCGAGCGCGGGCAGCAGCCCCGCCTTCTCGAGGTAGCCCTGCACCACCAGCGAGCCCGGCGCGAGGCTCGTCTTCACCCACGGCTTGACCGTGAGGCCGCGCGCGTGGGCGTTGCGGGCGAGGAGGCCCGCGCCCAGCATGACGGCCGGGTTCGAGGTGTTGGTGCAGGAGGTGATGGCGGCGATCGCGACCGCCCCGTCCACCAGCTCGCAGGCGCCGCCCTCGAGCTCGATGGCGGCCCGGCCCGGCGCCGCCGCCTCCTTGCGCGCGTCGGCGATGGCGTCCGCGATCTCGGACTTCGCCCGTTCGAGGGGGATGCGGTCCTGCGGACGCCGGGGGCCGGCGATGCACGGGCGCACCGCGCCCATGTCGAGCTCCAGCACGTCGCCGTAGCGCGCGGCCGGGGCGCCCGCCTCGCGGAACATCCCTTGCGCGCGCGCGTAGGCCTCGATGAGCGCGATGCGCTCGGGCGCGCGCCCGCTCAGCTCGAGGTAGCGCAGGGTCTCGCCGTCCACCGGGAACATGCCGCAGGTCGCTCCGTACTCCGGGGCCATGTTGGCGATGGTCGCGCGGTCGGCCACCGGCAGCTCGTCGAGCCCGTCGCCGAAGAACTCGACGAACTTGCCCACCACCCCCTTCTCGCGCAGCATCTGCACCACGGTGAGCACGAGGTCGGTGGCGGTCGCGCCCTCGGGCAGCCGGCCCTCGAGCCGGAAGCCGACCACCTGCGGGATCAGCATGGGGATGGGCTGCCCCAGCATCGCCGCCTCCGCCTCGATGCCGCCCACCCCCCAGCCGAGCACCCCGAGGCCGTTGATCATCGTGGTGTGCGAGTCGGCCCCGACCACGGTGTCGGGGTAGGCGAGCACGGCCCCGTCCCCGTCCGGCGCCTGCTCGAAGACCACGCGCGCCAGGTACTCGAGGTTGATCTGGTGCACGATGCCGGTGTCGGGGGGCACCACCTGGAAGTTCGAGAACGCGCCCTGCCCCCAGCGCAGGAACTCGTAGCGCTCGCGGTTGCGCTCGAACTCGAGGCGGGCGTTGAGGTCCACGGCGTCGGCGCGCGCGTGGCGGTCCACCTGCAGGCTGTGGTCGATGACCAGCTCGGCCGGGGCCAGCGGGTTGACCCGCCCGGCGTCGCCCCCGAGCGCGCGCACCGCGTCGCGCATCGCCGCGAGGTCCACCACCGCGGGCACTCCGGTGAAGTCCTGCAGCAGCACCCGCGCCGGGGTGAACGCGATCTCGGTGGACGGCGCGGCCTCGGGGTCCCAGCCCGCGAGCGCTTCCACGTCCGCGCGCGTCACCCCCACCCCGTCCTCGTGCCGCAGCAGGTTCTCCAGCAGCACCTTCAGGGAGTAGGGCAGGGTCTCCTGGCCGCCGCCCGCCGCCGCGAGCGGATGGAAGCGGTACTCGCGTCCGTGGACGGAGAGGGACGAGGTGGGGCGGGCGGAGTCGTTCATGGCGCGGGTCCTTCTGGTGTTCGTTGTCGTTGCGGCCTGGTTTCGTGCGAGGGTGGCGGAACGGGACGGACAGGGTAAACGAGGCGGGCGCGAACTTCGGGGGTCAGGCGTGGATCGCCCGCCCGTCCACCGCGAGCGCCGCCTCGTGCACGGCCTCGGAGAGGGTGGGATGGGCGTGGACGGTGCGCGCGAGGTCCTCCGCGCTGGCCCCGAACTCCATGGCGGTGACCGCCTCCGCGATCAGCTCCGAGGCCTGCGCGCCCAGCACGTGCACCCCCAGCACCTCGTCGGTGGCGGCGTCCGCCAGCACCTTGACGAAACCCTGCGCGCCGTCGCCGGCCGCGAGCGCGCGCCCGGAGGCGGCGAACGGGAAGCGCCCCGCGCGCACCTCGACCCCGTCCGCGGCCAGTTCGGCCGCGGTGCGCCCGACCCACGCGATCTCGGGATGGGTGTAGACCACCCACGGCACGGTGCGGTGGTCGATGCGGCTCGCGCGCCCCGCGATCCGCTCCGCCACCGCCACCCCGTCCTCCGAGGCGCGGTGGGCGAGCATCGGTCCGGGGGTGCAGTCGCCGACCGCCCACACCCCTTCGCGGGTGGTGCGTCCGTACTCGTCCACGCGCACGAACCCCCGTTCGTCGCACTCCACCCCCGCCGCCTCGAGCCCGAGGCCGTCGGTCGAGGGGCGCCGCCCGACGGCGACCACGAGCCGGTCCACCTCGAGCCGCTGTTCGCCGTCGCCGTCCTCGTAGCGCACCGCGACCCCGGCGGCGCCGTTCGTCTCGCACCCCGTGACCCGCTTCCCGAGCCGGACGTCGAGCCCCTGGCGGCGCAGGATGCGAAGCGCCTCGCGCGCCACGTCGCGGTCGGCGGGGGCGAGGAAGTCGTCGAGCGCCTCCAGCAGCACCACCTGCGAGCCGAGCCGGTTCCACACGCTGCCGAGCTCGAGCCCGATGACCCCGGCGCCGACGATGCCGAGGCGCGCGGGCGCTTCGGCGAACGCGAGCGCGCCCGACGAGTCCACGATCCGGTCGCCGTCCACGGGCGCGGCGGGGAGGGCGGTGGGGACCGAGCCCGAGGCGATGACGACGTGGCGCGCGCGCACGGTGCGCGGCGTTCCGCCCCCCGCGGCCTCGACTTCGAGCGCGAGCCCGGCCTCGCCCGCGCCCGCGTTGCCTGCACCGCCTGCGCCGCCGTCCGGGGCGAGGCGGGCCGCGCCCTGCAGCACCTCCACCCCGTTCTTGCGGAGCAGGCCCGCCACTCCCTTCCCGAGCGCGCCCACCACCCGCTCCTTGCGGGCCTGCATCGCGGCCACGTCGATGCGCGCGCCGTCCACCGCGATGCCGTGTTCAGGGAAGCGGTGCGCGAGGTCGTGGAAGAGGTGGGAGGAGTCGAGCAGGGCCTTGGAGGGGATGCACCCGACGTTGAGGCAGGTGCCGCCGAGGGCGGGCCGGCCGGCGGCGTCCGTCCAGCGGTCCACGCACACGGCCGAGAGACCGAGCTGGGCCGCGCGGATGGCGGCGACGTAGCCCCCGGGGCCGGCTCCGACGACGGCCACGTCGAAGGCGTCCGCGCCCGTCCCGGCGCCTGCGTTCGCGCTCGCGTCCGCGCCGGCGCGCGGAGCGGCGGCGGCGGGGCGGCGTGGAGCGGAGCGTCGGGGGCCGGCCACGCCGGTCAGACCGCGAGCAGCAGGCGCGCCGGATCCTCGAGCGCGTCCTTGATCGTGACCAGGAACTGCACCGCCTCGCGCCCGTCCACGATGCGGTGGTCGTAGGACAGGGCGAGGTACATCATGGGCCGGACCACGACCGCGCCGTCCTCGTCCGCCACCGGGCGGGGCTGGGTCTTGTGCATGCCGAGGATGGCGCTCTGCGGCGGGTTCAGGATGGGGGTCGAGAGCAACGACCCGAACACGCCGCCGTTGGAGATGGTGAAGGTCCCGCCGGTCAGCTCCTCGAGCGTCAGCGAGCCGTCGCGCGCGCGCGCCCCGAAGTCCGCCACCGCCTGCTCGATGGCGGCGAAGGAGAGCCGCTCGGCGTTGCGCAGCACGGGCACCACGAGGCCGCGCGGGGCGCCGACGGCGACCCCCACGTCGCAGTAGTCGTGGTAGACGACGTCCTCGCCGTCGATGAACGCGTTGACGGGGGGGAAGCGCTCCAG
>CAZSPS010000176.1:0-3814 GCA_964608875.1 uncultured Ectothiorhodospiraceae bacterium | reverse complement strand
CGGGGGCGCGGTGACGGAGGGGGAGGACGCGACGTTCACGCTGACGGCAAGCCCGCGGCCGCCGTCGGCCATCACGGTGGGCGTCAGCGTGTCGGAGAGCGGGAGCTTCGCGGCCTCGGGCCAGACCGGCTCCCGGACGGTCGAGGTGGGCACGGACGGCACGGCGACGTTCACGGTGTCCACGGTGGACGACGATGCGGACGAGCCGGACGGGACGGTCACGGCCACCGTCGCCGACGGAAGCGGCTACGACCCGCACCCCGACCACGGCTCGGCCTCGGTGGCCGTGCGGGACGACGACGGCGTGGGCGGCGGCGGAGGCGGCGGCGGCCCCCCTCCGGGCACTGGCACAGGCGGCGGCTCCGGCGGCGGCGGGGAGGGCGAGGACCGGCGGCCGGAGGTGGCCCGCGTCCTGGGGGACCGGTCCGTGGCGGTTGGCGCGGCGCTGGCGGTGGACCTGTCGGGCGCGTTCCGCAGCCCGGCGGGGCACCGCCTTGCCCTCGCGGCGTCGTCGTCGGACCCGTCGGTGGCCTCGGTGGAAGTGGCGGGCGCCGCGCTCACCGTGCGCGGGCTGACGGTCGGCGAGGCCGAGGTCCGGGTCCTCGCCACCGACGAGAGCCGCCGCTCGATCTCCCAGCGGTTCGCGGTGACGGTGACGGAACCGGAGGCGGCTTGGCTCCTGCCGCCCGCCCCGCACCCGTCGCTGCAGGGGTTCCTGCGCATCGTCAACCATTCCGGCCGCACCGGCGAGGTCAGGGTGGCGGCGACCGACGATTCCGGGATGGCGTACGAACCGCTCACCCTGTCGATGGAGGCCCACGCGGTGGCCCACCTCAACTCGGACGACCTGGAGAACGGCAATCCCGCCAAGGGCCTGACGGGATCGACCGGCCCCGGCGCGGGCAACTGGCGGCTGGTGCTGGAAAGCGACACGCTGGACGTGGAGGCGCTCGCCTTCCTGCGCACGTCGGACGGGTTCGTGACGGCGATGGGGGCGACGGCGCCGAAGGGCGCGGACGGCGTCCTGCGGCTGGCCACCTTCAACCCGGCCAGCAACACCAACCAAGTGAGCCGCGTGCGGCTGGTGAACCCAACCGACATGGAGGCGACGGCCACGGTGGCGGGAACGGACGACGCGGGCGGGTCCCCGGGGGAGCCGGTCACGCTGACGCTGCCGGCGGGGTCCGCCTGCGAGGTCACCGCGTCGCAGTTGGAGACCGGCAGCGGGCTGGCCTGCGGTGTCCCCCAGGCGGGCCTCGGCGACGGGACGGGCAAGTGGCGGCTGTCCGTCGAGTCCGACGCGCCCCTGGCGGCCATGGGCCTGCTGTCCAGCCCGACCGGGCACCTGTCGAACCTGTCCGGCGCGGCGTCGCCGGACGCGGACGGCACCTGGCGCGTGCCGCTGTTCCCGCCCGCCTCGGACCCGCAGGGGCGGCAGGGGCTCCTGCGGGTGGTAAGCCTGTCCGATAGGGACGGCACGGTGTCCATCCGGGCGTTCGACGACACCGACTTCGACTACGGGCGGCTGACCCTAGGCCTGGGCGCGGGGGCCGCGCTCCAGCTCAACGCCGACGACCGTGAGGTCGGCAACGCGGGCAAGGGGCTCACCGGCAGCACGGGCCCCGGCACGGGCGCGTGGCGGCTGGCGCTGTCGAGTGCGGGCACCGACTTCGAGGCCCACGCATACGTGCGCCACCGGGACGGGTTCCTGACGTCCGTGCAGGCGGTTGCGCCCTCCGTTGCGGCGCAGCCCCCGGCGCGGGGCCGAATCCACCGGGTGGCGACCCTCAACCCGGGCAGCAACGCGAGGCAGGTGGGCGTGCTGCGCCTGGTGAACCGGGGCTCAAGGGACGCCACCGCCACGGTGACGGGCGCCGACGACGGCGGGGTCCAATCGGGCGGGCCGGTCGAGGTGACGGTTCCGGCGGGCGCGGCGGTCGAGCTGACCGCCGCCGATCTGGAGTCGGGGGAGTCGGGCGCCATCGCCTCCGGGTCGTTGGGCGACGGCACCGGCAAGTGGCGGCTGCGGGTGGCGTCGGAGGGCGGCCTTGCGGTGATGGCCCTGCTGCGCGGCCCCATGGGCCGGCTGTCGAACCTGTCGCGCTCGCGGGGCGCGTTCGGGCCGCTGCCGTCGCTGCCGCCGCCGCCCGCGTCGGTGACGGCGGAGGCGGCGGGCCACCGGCGGGTGCGGGCGCAGTGGACGGCGGTCGAGGGGATGCGCTACGGGGTGGACCTGCTGCTCGGCGGCGCGCCCGTGGCGGGCCGCTCGCTGGCGGCGGCGGCGCGCACGGACTTCCGCTGGTCGAGGCTTGCGCCGGGCGCCTACTCGGTGCGGGTGCGCTCGGTGGACGCGGACGGCCAGGTCGGCCCCTGGAGCCGTCCCTCCAACGAGGTCGTGGTCGAGTGAGGGGCGGTGTTGTGCCCGTGTGGTTTCAGCAGTGAATTCTCGCTTTGTTTCCGATGGATCAGTGCGGGACTGACCGCATTGGCTGGCCATGCCGCCGATGCGGTCGGACGCCAAAATGAGAATCGCTGTACGCTCGCCTACCCCGGACCCGGTGATCTGGTGGCCCGATCAGCGGCGGTTGCGATCAAGGTACCCGTTCCTTCGTCTGAACGAAGAGTATCGTTTGGGGTACTAGTCCGGCTTCGGATTGCCTTGCTCCAGGGCCACTAGGTGGTCCGCCACGTCCAAGGCTTGGCGGCGGCCAACGTCCATGTTGATGCGGTATTTGTCGGCGACGGCGAGGCTGGGGACGGACGAGATGCCCAAGCGGTTCTGCCGCGCCTCGTTGCGGGCCAATGCCCGGCGGACCTCGGTGGAGCTGTAGGCCTCCAGGAAAGCCTCCCGGCTGATGCCGTGGCCATCCACAAAGTCCGCAATTTGGCCGGGGCCCAGGAATTGCCGCCCGTTGTCGTGAATGGCGCGAAACAGCCGTTCGTGGTTTTGCGCAAGTGCTCCGGTCTGCTTCAAGGCCAAGTAGGCTTGGCCGAGCATGGCCCACTCGGGGGAAAACGCCACGGGCGCCCGCTCGAAGGTCGCGCCGTCGCTTAAGTTCTTGCGCCAGTCCTCGATCAAGGGATCGAAGTTCCGGCAGTGGACGCAGCCGTAGGAGAAGAACTCCGTGACGGTGACGGGTGCGCCAGGTCGGTGCCGGGGGGCATCCGCCACCACCTCGTAGTGTTCGCCCTCGACGATTTCATCGCTATCCACCGACCCGGTGCTGTACAGGAGACCCCCAATCACCAGGCCGACGACGACGAAACCAATGCCGGTGGCTATTCCCCGGCGCAGGAGGCTGATCCGTTGTTCCTGCGCGCTTTGCTTGCGTCGGCGGGATTTGCCTCGGGAACCTTGCTTTGCCATGTGCGACTCCTAAAGTCGATCCTTAGCGCCGCCGCCAAGCGCTGGGGGGTTGAAACGAGCCTTGCCATATGCCGATGCGCTGACGCTGCGCTTCGTCCTGGTCAGCACTGAAGAATTGCGCGCCGATGCCGATGCTCAAGGCGTGGCCGCGCGCGATCATCAGGCGCGAGAGATTGAGCTGCCGGCCTTCCTGCATGAACTCCAGCGGGGATGAGGGCACGTTAGCTTCCTCATCGGTCAGTTCGCAAACGGCCACCACCCGGTTTTCGTTGACGGTGAATAGCGGAAAGCAAACCACCGAGCCTCCCAGCAGCAGCGTCTGCAATGCGTGGGTGGCGAGGCGGCCGCAAGGGTAGTCCGCGCCCTCGGCGTCTTGACAGACTTGATCGGCCTCCACCGCATCCATGCCGAAGAGCTGCACCTCCACCCCGCGCAGAAACAGCGTTT
>CAZSPS010000175.1:0-20105 GCA_964608875.1 uncultured Ectothiorhodospiraceae bacterium | reverse complement strand
GGTCGATGCCGGGGGCGAAGGGGCGGCGGCGGTCGAAGTCGGTGACCTGGTACACGAGGCCGAGCCAGTTGTTGAACAGGGCCTTGCCGGTGTCGGTCCAGGTGTTGTCGAGCCGGGGCAGCAACTCGTCCTCGGGGAACGCGGGCGGCGGGGCGCCGGTCCGGCGCGCGCGCTCCGCGTCCTCGCGCCAGGCGGCGAGCCGGCCTTCGACCTCCGGCGTGAAGTAGTGGTGGGGGGAGGGCGGATAGTCCCCGGTCTCGCCCCGCAGGTAGCGCCCCACCTCGCGCTTGTACTCCTTGAACAGGCTCTCGCGGTCGTATTCCGGGTGCCCCTGGAAGTACACGAAGCGGAAGCCGTCCGGACTCGTCGCCACCAGCACCCCGGCCTCGTCGCTCGCCACCAGCACTCGCAGCCCCCCCGCCTCCATGCGCTCGCGCGGGACGTCGTTGAAGCGCGAGTGCGGCGTGTCGAAGCGGGTGTTGACTCCAGCCACCAGGGGGTGGGAGGGGTCCGTCACCCGGTGCGAATAGACCCCCCAGCGCTTCTCCGGCAGCGGGGTGCGGCGGACCCCGTACAGCCACTCGAAGACGGCGTGGCTCGCAAGGCACGAGCAGAGCATCGAGGCCACGTTCTCGCGCCCCCACTCGAGGACCTCGAGCAGCGGCTCCCAGAACGGCTCGCGGGTGATGTCGGCCTCGGCGACGTTCGCGCCGGTCACGATGAGGGCGTCGAGGCCGTCGCGCCGCAGGTCGTCGAACGGCTCGTAGAACCGCTCCACGCGCTCGCGCGCCGCCCCCTCGCGCCGCACTCCGGCCATCGTGAACGGGTGCACGAAGAGCTGGGCGATCCGGTTCGCGCCGCCGACGAGGCGCAGGAACTGCCGCTCGGTGGCGGCGAGGGCCGCGTCCGGCATCAGGTTGAGCAGCCCGATGTGGAGCTCGCGGATGTCCTGCTGGCGCGCGCGGTCGGGGTCGAGCACCTCCTGGCCCTCGCGCCGGAGGCGCTCGAAGGTGGGCAGGGCGGAGTGGGCGATGAGCGGCATCGGCGCGGCGTCCGTCGTTCAGGAGGCGCCGCGGGCGGGCTTCCCCGTTCCTCCGTCCCCGCCTCCGCTCCCGTTCCCGACGGCCTCCGCCACCAGCTCCAGGAAGTCCGCCTCGTCGCGCACCTGCTCCTCCACCGCACGCGCCTCCACCGTGTAGCCGTGGCCGCGCGCGATCGCCTCGTAGCGCGGCCGGCGGTGCTCGATGAGCGCCGGGAACACCCATTGCACGAAGTCGTCGGGGTCCGCCTCGTGCGGCGAGGAGAGCGCGCGCTCCTCCAGGTAGCGCGCGAGCTGCGCGTCGAAGAACGGGGCGGGGTAGTACAGCGGCTTCGGGTCGCTGCGCTGGCGCGCGGCGAGCTCCTCCTCCATCGCCTCGTCCGGCCGCAGGTACAGGATCAGCGTGTGCTCGGCCAGCCGGGGCACGACCGACTCGTCCTCCAGCTCGCACACGCTCCCCCCCGTGTCGTTGATGAAGTGGTCGTAGCCGTAGACGGTGCGGCTCTTCTCGACGAAGTCCGGCACGTCCTTCATCGCGCGCACCTCGGCGTCGTGGTGCAGCCGCTGGCGGCGCTGGAACTCGTCCAGGGCGAGCCCGCCGCGCGCCGGGTCGCCGGCCTTGCCGAGGAAGGTGGAGATCGGCTGCAGGTTGTCGACCGTGACGTTGCTCTTGATGTAGATGGAGTCGGAGCGGAGCAGGTCGCGCAGGAAGCGCACCTGCATGGCCTGGCGCTTGATGTTGTCCGTGATCGGCTCGTCGAGGTAGCGGGTGCCGATCCGGTAGTCGCCGGAGTAGTGGAACCACTCGCTCTTCGGGAGGCGGTTGGCGAGCGTGGTCTTGCCCACTCCCGACATCCCGAGCAGGGTTACCGCCTTGTGCGGCCAGGCGAGGAACTCGCGGGCGCTCATGCGCATGTGCTCGCCTCCCTCCTTCTCCTCGCCTCGCCTCGCCTCATCCCGCCTCGCGGCGGCCCGCTTCGCCTTGCGCTCCGCCCCGCCTTGCCTCGCTCCGCTGCGGCGGCCCACGCCGGGCCGGCACGGCGCCGCGCGGCCCGGCTACTTCAGAGGCGAATGGGCGGCCGGCAGCAGGATCGTGGAGTGCATCTCCTCGATCAGCGGCCCCGCCTTGCCCAGGAACTCCTGCCAGCGCGGGTCCGCCGCCACCGCGGCGCGCCGTTCGCTGCGGGCGTCGACCGACGGATACGCCCACAGGTGGCAGACCTCGTTCGGCTGCCCGGCTTCGGTGACCCAGGCCCCGGCGTTCTTCGAGTACTCCTCGCGCACCGGCATCACGTCCTGGAACAGCTTCGCCCACTCGCGCGCCCGCCCCGGCAGGGCGCGGTAGTGGCGGAACTCGTAGACGTTGCCCTCCGACTCGGGCGCCTTCAGGGGCAGGATGGGGTCGAGCAGCCGGATGTCCTGGCGGATCAGGTGCTTGCGGATGAGCGGCAGGTACTCCTTCGTCCAGCGTTCGTTCTTCGACAGCTCGCCGCGCAGACGCTGGCGCTCGTCGAGGCCGGCGTAGCTCCACAGGTGCATCACCTGGTTCAGGGGGCCGATCTCGGTCAGCCAGTAGCCTTCGAGCTTCCCGTAGTCGTCGCCCCGGATGTCGCGGCCGATCTCGCCCGCGTTCTTCGCGACCCCGGGCCCGGCGCCGGGCCGGAGGGTGTAGGTGCGCATCTCGTAGATCACGTTCTTCCTCCTTCGATGCCGCCCCGCCGGACCGAACGGATGGGCGGACGGGCATGGACCGCGTGCGATTCTACGCAACCGGGAGGATGGGCGGGCGGGCTTGCTAGGATCGCGCCGTGGATGGAGACCGCATCCCCGTTCCCGGCCCGACGAGCGCCGCCGCGTGCGTGCGTGCCGTTTGTCGGCGGGCGCCGGCAGCGGTGCTCGCGGCGATGCTGCTGTCGCCGGGCTGCACGCCGGCCGTAGATGCATCGGGCGGGGCGGTGCCGGCAAGCTCGGCCTCGGCTCCGGCGCAGGCGACCGGACCGGCTCCGGCCGCACCCGCGGGCGGGGCGGAAGACCGCCTGCGTCTGGAGGGGCCGAGGGTGCAGGGCGGCCTGTTGCGGGGGCGTGCGGCGCCGGGCGCCGCCGTCGCGCTCGACGGGACGCCGGTGCGCGTCTCCGGGGACGGCTGGTTCCTGATCGGCTTCGGACGGGACGCGCCGCCCGAGGCGGTACTGACGGCGGTCTTCCCGGACGGCCGGCGCGAGCGGCGGGTGCTGCTGGTGGAGCCGCGCGAGTACGACGTGCAGCGCATCGACGGGCTCCCCTCCCGCCAGGTGACGCCGAGCGCCGAGGACCTCGCCCGCATCCGTGCCGAGGCCGTGATGGTGCGGGAGGCCCGCGCCCGCGACGACCCCCGCACCGACTTCCTGGACGGCTTCCGCTGGCCGGTAGCGGGCCGGATCAGCGGGGTCTACGGTACGCGGCGCATCCTCAACGGCGAGCCGCGCAGCCCGCACTACGGCATCGACATCGCGGCGCCGGCCGGTACGCCGGTGCTCGCGCCGGCCGCCGGGGTGGTCACCCTCGCGCACCCGGGCATGTTCTTCTCCGGCGGCACCCTGATCCTCGACCACGGCCACGGGCTGTCGTCGTCCTTCCTGCACCTGTCGCGCATCCTGGCCGCGGTGGGCGACCGGGTGGCGCAGGGCAGCCCCATCGCGGAGGTCGGCTCCACCGGCCGCTCGACCGGCCCGCACCTCGACTGGCGCATGAACCTCCTCGACCGCCGCATCGACCCCATGCTGCTCGCCGGCCCCATGCCCCCGCCGTAGCGCCTTCAGTAGAGGTAGGTGAGGTTGCAGTCCTGGCTGTCGGCGGCGACGTCGTAGATGCGCGCGCCGCCGCCGCCCGGCCGCACGCAGTCGGCCGCGCTCTCCGCCGCCTGGCCGAAGGCCGCGCCGGAGTCCACGGTGAGGCGCACCGCACCGGTATCGGGGATGCCGTCGTCCAGCTTCACGTCGAGCTGGCGCGCGAGATCGACCGGGATGCCGCGGCCGAGCACCAGGTTGACCCGCACCGGAGGCGTGCCGCCGGGGTCGAGGTAGTCGTCCGTGCGTCCGAGCACCATGACCCGGTTGAACGGATTGAGCGGCGCCCGTGCGTTGTTCGGGAGCGGCGCCACGGCATCGCCCGCGAACTCGCCCGGGATGAAGCCCGCCTTCGCCAGCTGCTCCCAGAGGGCGTTCGGCTCGGCCCACTCGCTCCCCGGTTCGTTGTCGAGGCGTCCGTTGTCGTTGCCGCCTCCGGTCACCGCGACGCCGATCGCCTCCGCCGCTTCGCCCGCGTTCCAGTCGCCCGGCACCCGCCGGTAGCGGTCGATGAAGGCGAAGTACGCCGACTGGATGCCGGCGCTGGTGTCCGCGAGGCTCCGCACCCGTGCGCTGGCGATCAGCTCCTGGCCCTTCATGACCGCGCCGATGAGCAGCCCGACTACGACCAGCACGATGGCGATCTCGACGAGGGTGAAGCCGCTTTCCCGGTCCGTACCGTTCCTTGCCCGCATGTCTTCCGTCTCCCGATGTTCCTGGATCCTGCGCCGGGGCGGCCGGGTGCGGCGCGTCTTCGGCCCGCACCCCCCTCCGCCCGGCGTTTCCGGTCGTGGGGTGGGCGCGGTCCCGCGTTTCCGGGCGGGGCCGCGCCGCGATGGTGGGCTCCGGCAGCGGAATTCCCTTCGCTTCCGCCACCACCGCCGCGGTGGGCGGTACGGCGGAACGCCGGAACCCGGAAGGCCGATCACGCTCATGGCCAGGTCCCCGCTCGCACGAGCCGGCCGAGCAGCACGTTCTTCGACAGCCACACCAGCACGTCGTCGAAGTCGCCGAACCCGGCGCGGCCCGGGACCCCGCGGGCATAGCGCGGGTCGGGCCGCAAGGGGTTGGCGCAGCCGGCGGGGCTGCCTCCGGTGCCGTCGTTCTCGCGGTCCGGGCGGCCGTTCGCCCCGCACGAGAACACGATGGCGGCGGGCGCTTCCGGATCGCCCACCGTCAGGCGTTCGGTGGTGCGCGGGTCGTCGATGCGCAACCCCCCTCGCGTGTTCGGCGGGCGGGGCACCCCGTCCGGCCGGGTGAAGGCGTCGTTGCCGCGGTAGCGCAGCCGCCGCCCCCATCCGTCCACTCCCGGCAGCCCGAGCGTCGCGCGCGGGAGGTCTCCCTCGATGCCGCGGCACGGGGCGGTGGGCGGACCCGGCCGATCCTCCACCCCGTCGCCGTCCACGTCCGGGCACGGCAGCCGGTTGCCTTGCGACGCCGCATATCCGAGCAGCGCCTCCAACGCCAGCTCGAGCGCGGCTTCGGTCTCCCGCAGCCGGTGGCGCTCGAGTTGGGCGGCGAGCGGGACCATCAGCCCACCGAGCAGCAGGGCGCTCGCCGCCAGGGCGATCGCCACCTCGATCAGCGAGAACCCCTCCATGGACTTCGCCGTTCGCGAAGGCCCCACCATTGCCTCCGGCCGCCCACATCCGGTCCCGCTCGCCGTTTCTTGCTTGCGCATCCGCTCCGTCACCCGTTCCATCATCCGTTCCGCCGCCCCTGCGGCCGTCCTCCCGGCCGCCCCGGCCGTGCGCCCGGTCCTCACGGCGCGAGCACCGCGACCAGGTCGTTGAACGAACCGTCCGGCTCCCGCGCCTCGTAGAGGAGGTCGGCGGGGCTCGCGTTCTCGCCTTCGAACCACTCCGGGACCCCGGGCGTACCGGTGCGGCGCTGGTGCGCGAGCGCCGCACCGGCGAGTACGGAGACGGCCGCCGCCCGGCGCGGGCCGCCCATCGCGCCCCCCGTCCGGTAGAGGGAGGTCCGCACCACCTCCAGGCAGTCTCCCGGCGCCGCGCAGAGCGCGCCGCCGCCCGCGGTGAAGGCGGGGGCGAACCCCACCAGGAGGGAGCGGTGCCACTCGTTCTCCACCATCCACTGCGGCATCTCGCCGCCGACGCCGAGGGGGTATGCGACTCCGGCCACCTCGATCCGCCCCCGGACCGGACCCGGCGCGAAGCGCACCTCTCCCCGTCCGGTCTCCACGCCCCCGGAGCGGTCCCGGACTTCGATGCGGGACTCCGCGCTCCATGCGCGCCCCCGCACCGAGCGCCTGCGGACGTCGGCGGGGGCGGGCGGCGTCACGGCGGCGTCGCCCGTGAAGTGCAGGGCGAGCCGGTACACCCGCTCGCGGCCCGCGCCGAGCGGGACGCGGGCCTCCCCCTCGCAGTCGATCCGCCCGGCGTCCGTCCATTCGCAGCGGCCCGCCGGCACGGTGAGGGGGTGGGCCGGGAGTCCCGCCGCCGCCGCGTCCACCGTGCCCGAGGCGGCGACCGCACCGCCCGCGGGCGCGCCCGCCACCCGGAACGAGGTGGCGACCGCGTGCCCGGTCCGCGCCAGAGGCAGCCGGCCGGAGAAGGCGCCGGGGACCGCGGGCGCGCCGTCCGCCGCGCCGCCCCACGGCGCCGGCCACGGCAGCGCCCCCGTGTTCCAGGGCGCGCCGCGGTAGGCCTCGAGCAGCGCCCGCGTTTCCGCGAGGACGCGCCGTCCGGCCGCCGCCATCAGTTCGTCCCGCGCGATGGCCGCCACCCGGTCGTTCGGCCGTCCGCCGCCCGGCGGGGCGGCGGCGAACGAGACGTAGGCGCCGTCGGCGGGCGTTTCGTTTCCGCCCTCCAGGTACTGCGCGGGGTCGAAGCGCCCGCGCGTCCGGTCCTGGGACGCGAGCGGCCGGCCGGGGGCGAGGACCACCGCCGCGAACCCGTCCCGCCCGTCGATGGTCAGCTCCGCCACCGTCTCGCCGTTGAGGGGCCGGTGCTTGTGGCCGTTGGCGCGGAACCGGTCGGCGAGCGCGTACCACAGCCGCTCGCCGGTCCCGTCGCGGGGGTCGTGCAGGCCGAGCCGGCGCCACGGCAGCCGTCCGAGGGACTTGCGCCGGCAGGGGGTGTTCGGCGAGCCGTTGCCGCTCGTGTCGGGGCAGGGCAGGTAGCCCGGGCCGTGCCGCCCGGAGTGCTGGTCGGGATAGGACGCGGCGTAGCCGATGAGGGCGTCGCGCGCCGCCGCGAGCGCCGCTTCGGTGCGCGCGGCGACGTGGGCGGAGCGCGCCTTCGCTTCCAGCCAGCCCATGCCCGCGAGCCCCGACCCCAGCACCAGCATCAGCATCAGGGCGGTGAGCGCCGCCCCGCGCTGCGCGCGCATCGGGTTGCCGGCGAGGCGGCCAGCGCTCTTCCGGCGGCGGCGCTCCGCAGGTGTCTTGGTTCGAAGGCCAGCCATGATGCGTTCCGTCTTTCCTCGTTCGCGCCTGCGGCCGGCTCCGCGCCGCGCCGTGCCGCGTCGTTTCGTCCCGTGTCGTCCCGGCCGCGCGCGAAACGGCGTCGCGGAGCCCCTGGAGGCGGCGGGGGTGCGCAAGACCCGCTGGAAGGGAGCGGGTCTTCCCGCCGCCGCACCGGACACCGTTCGCAGCGCGGCCGGGAAGGAAACCCTAGCCGGGTTGGCGCGGATCAGTTAGAGGCGAAGAGGACGACTTTTGTAGGAATTTGTCTCGTTTTGAGTAAGGCGTAGTCCTACGGATTGGGTCGATCACGAGGCCCGACGCGGGATCGAAGCGTTGTCCCGGCCGCACCCGCACCGTTTTGCCGCCGGCGTCGAAACGGACTGCGGGCGTCCCGTCCGCCTCCGCCCGCCCGCGGCCGGGAAGCGCCCGCCCGCCCTCGACCCGCTTCCCGTCGAGCCAGACCGAGACCGGGCGGCCGGAGGAGCGGACGATCACACCGCCGACGCGCACCGGCGCAGCCGCCGTTCGCCGCTGCGGGGAGGCGGGCGCGGGCGGCGCCGGACCGCCGGGTCCGGGAGCGCTCACCGCCGCGATCGCCGAGGCGGCTTCCTCGACGGCCGCGGCCGGCCGGCGGCGCGCGCGCTCGGCCGCAGTCGTGAACAGGCGGCCGAAGGCACCGGGAGGCGGGAGCGGAGAGGGCGCCGGCGCGGCGGCCGCCGCCTCGGACGGCGCCGCCGGGGCGAGGGCGGCGGGCGGCCAGTGCTCCGGGCCGGCCTCGTGCGCCGGCGCGCCGTGCAGGGCGGCCGTCAGCCACTGGAGCCGGCACGAGGCGTCGATCCCGCTCCCGCTCCGCACGAGGCGGCATCCCGACACGGTGAAGAGCCCCGGCGCCCGTCGTTCGAGCAGCCGCAAGAACGCGCTCAGCTCGCCCTCGTGCGGCAGCCCGAGCTCCACGGACATGGCGCTCGCACGCACCTCCACCGGACCCTCGGTGCTCACCGTCCGGGGCGGGCCGAGCCGGTGGCTCGCGGACGTGGCCGCGGCCCACGCCGCCGCGCCGCGCATCGCCGCGATCCAGTCCGCGCGCCGTTCCTCGCCGATCCGCCCATGCGCCTGCCGGTCGCGGAACGCGGGTCCGAAGCGGCGCCACTGCCGGCGTTCGTCGTCGAGTGCGGCGTAGCGCCCGCGCGCCGCGGCCAGCCGTGCCTGCGCCGCCCGGAGCTCTTCCTCCGCGCCGCGCTCGTACCACCAGGCCGCTCCCGCCGCGCCGCCCGCGGCGAGCACGCACGCCGCGCACGCGGCCAGCGCGACGCGCAGGCGGCGCCGGTCGAGTCCGCCCGCCTCCTTGTTCGCCTCCTCACTCACCCTGGACATCGAACGTCATCCTCATCTCGAAGCCCGCCCGCTGCGGGCCGCCGCCGCTTCCCCCGCCGCCGTGCGGCCGCGGCAGGTCGACCACCTCCACCGCGCTCAACCGGGAGCTCCCGGCGAGCGCGTCCCCGAAGCGGTAGACGTCGTCGATCGCGGCTTGGTGGTGGCCGTCGAACGGCTCGACGCGCCCGCGCAGGGTGACCGTCCGGAACCGGCTCCCGGCGCCCTCCGGCGTCCGCCGGTCTTCTCCCCGTTGCGCCGCCACCCGCCCGCCGCCGCCGTCGCGGGCGGTCTCCTCGAACCATTCGAGGCTCTCGAGCCGCAGGTCCGGGAAGCCCTCGAGCGCCGCGCCGACGGCCTGGAACAGCGGCAGGACCCGCGCGCGTCCGGCCTCGAGGCGCTGCACGGTCTCCACCGCGAGGCGGACCTCGCCGATTCCGACGGGCGTTTGCGGCCAGCGCTCGGCCCGGTAGCGCGCCTCGACGGCCTCGGCCTCGCGCACCAGGGCGCGCGCCGCGGCGCTCCGGTCCTGCGCTCCCTGCCAGGCGGCGACGCTCCAGGCCGCGCTCGCGACGAGCGCCGCCGCGCCCCCGGCTCCGATGCGGCGTCCGGCCCTGCGGGTCCGGTACGCCGCCGTCACGGCGGGCGGCGCGTAGTGGTCGGGCGGGGGGCGGCGCAGCACCAGGCGGACGAACGCCCGGTCCGCCCCGTCACCGCCGTCGCCCCCGGTTCCGCTCTCGCGTCCGGGAGCGTTGCCGCCTCTGGGAACGCTGCCGTCCCCGTCGCTGCGGCGTTCCTCCCCGCCCTTCGCGCCGTCCGTCTCGATGCGTTCCCCGTCCTCCCCCGGGTCCCGCGTGCGCACCTCCCCGTTGCCGCGCCCGCCGCTTCGCCCTTCCCGCGCGCGCGGTCCGAGCCGGCGTTCGAGCTCCGCCGCGTCCACGAGACCGCCGTCCGCGAGTCCGCCGGGCGCTCCGGCCGTCTCGCGGAGCGCCGCGAGCAGGGCCTCCGACCCCACGAAACGGACCTTCAGCTCCCCGGCCGAGCGGTGGGCGTGCTCGAGGTGGCGCAGCAGGCGCTCCACCTCCGCGACCGCGCGCCGCGCCCGCTCCGCCGCCGCTCCCGGCGGCAGGGGCGCGAGCCGGCTCACCGTCAGGCGGCCGTCCTCGAACAGGGTCTGGCGCAGACCCTCGGCGCCGCTCTCGGTGACGAGCAGCAGCCTCTGCGCGTCCGCGCCGCCGCCCTCGGCGCCGTCTCCGCGCCGCTTGCCGCCGCTGCGGCCGGCCCCGTCCGCGCCGCCGTCCGCGAGGTGCCGGAGCAGGCCGGCGCTCGTCATCGGCAGGGAGTGGACGCCGGCGACCGGCGCCCCGCACTCCCGCAACGCGTCGAGCCAGGGGTCGAGGCGCTCCGGGCGCACGACGGCCGCGAGCGTGATGCGCTCGTCCCGCCGCCCCTCGCGCTCGCGCCCCTCCCGGCGGACGTGGACGTAGGGGGTTTCCCGGAACCAGCGCGCGCCCCGCGCCGCGAGGAGCGAGCGGCGCGCACGGCCGTACACCCGGGGCACGGTGTCGCGGTGGAAGTCCTCCTCCACCAGGTCCACCAGCACGTGGATCGCCGCCGCCGCCGCCGCCGTCCGGCCGCGGGCGGCGTGCCGGGCGAGGGCGGCGTACCCGTCCTCGTCCGCCGCGAACACGGCGGGGGCGGCGGCGTCCACCGACACCCGCGACCCCTCGTAGAGCCGGGCGCCGCCCGCGCGCACGATCAGCACCCGGCGGCGGCGCCGTCCGGGCCTGCCGGGCCTACAGGGGAACATTGGCCACCAGGTCGTAGATGGGGCCCATCACGGACACGATGACCCACATCAGGACCGTCCCCAGCACCAGGGTCGATACGGGGGCCGCCAGGGTCTGCACCCGCTCCACCGCGTCCCGTACGTCGCGCTCGTAGAAGTAGCCGATGTTGGCGAGGGCGGTGTCGAGCGCGCCCGTGCTCTCGCCCACCCGCAGCATCCGCAGCACCAGGGGCGGGAACAGCCCGGCCCGCTCGAAGCCCTCGCCGATGCTCGCGCCCTCCGCGATCCGCCGCGCCGCGTCCCGCGCCGCCGCCTCCACCGCCCGGTTCGCGAGCAGCCCCTCGCCGATCCGGATGCCCTCGAGCACCGGCATGCCCGAGGCGTACATGAGGGCGAAGCAGTTGACGAAGCGGGCGAGGATGACCTTCCTGCGCAGCGGGCCGACGATCCACACCCGCAGCCGCAGCTCGTCGAGCGTGCGGGCGAGCCGCGGGCTCACGCGCGCGCCGGCCGCGAGCAGCGCCCACGGGGCCGCCAGCGCCGGCGCGAGGTACCACCATTGCTGGAAGAAGCCGGACACCGCCAGCAGGGCGCGGGTGTGCGCCGGCAGCTCCTCGCCCACGCTCTCGATGAAGCCCGCGAGACGCGGCACGAGGTAGAGCATCAGGAACGCGACCACCGCGGCGATGACCCCGGCCACGAGCAGGGGAGTGGTGAGGACCTTGCGGAAGCGCATGGCCTGCTCGTCCTGCCAGCGCAGGCTCTCGGTGAGCCGGCGCAGCAGGGCCGGCAGCTCCCCGCTCGACTCGCCGGCGCGCACCAGGTTCACCGTCACCGGGTCGAACGCCTCGGGGTGGCGCGCCATCGCCTCGGACAGGTTGGCGCCCCCGTGGACCGCCTCCACCATGGCGGTGAGCACCTGGCGCAGGTGGAAGCCCTTGACCGAGTCGCGGAGGTCGGCGAGGGCTTCCGGCACCGGCACGGAGGCGGCGAGGAGCTGCTCCAGGTGGAAGCAGAAGTTGATGAGCTGGCCGCGGTTGATGCGGGGGGCGAAGCCGAGGGACCATCCCCGCGACGCCGAGGCGGGCGCCCCCTCCACGAGGTCCAGCCCCATCCGCCGCAGGCGCGCGTCCAGGTCCGCCTCGTTGGCCGCCTCCATCCGTCCGCGGCGCACCCGCCCGCGCTCGTCGACCGCCTTGTAGCGCATCAGGGGCATCCCGGACCCCCTTGCGCGTGCGTCTGCGCCGGCACCTTGCCGCCCTCGCCGCGGGTCAGGTCCACCACCCTCGATACCTCCTCCAGGGTGGTGGAGCCGTCGGCGATGCGCCGCCTCGCGTCGCGCGCGAGCGGGACGAACCCCTTGCGAAGCGCCGCGTCCAGCAGCTCTCCGGTGGTGGCCCGGCGCGCCACCAGGTCGTCGAGCTCGGCGTCGAAGCGCAGCACCTCCATGAGCGCGATGCGGCCCCGGTAGCCCTGGTGCCCGCATTCGGCGCAGCCGGCTGCGCGGAAGGGCGCCGCCGCCGCGCCCCCAGTTTCCACCGCCCCTCCCGCCGCGTCCGCGGCGTTCGCACGCGCCGCGCCGCCGTCGCCGCCGCCGTCGCCGGCCGGCGTCCGGCACGCGGGGCACAGGCGGCGCACGAGGCGTTGCGCCACGATCCCGATGATGTTGCCGGAGAGGACCCCCGGCGACACCCCGACGTCGAGCAGCCGCGGGATCGCGCCGAGCGCGGAGTTCGTGTGCAGGGTGGAGAAGACCTGATGGCCGGTCATCGCCGCCCGGAAGGTCATGGCCGCGGTGTCCGGGTCGCGGATCTCGCCCACCAGGATGATGTCCGGGTCCTGGCGCATGAGGCTGCGCACCCCGTCGGCGAAGTCCAGCTTCACCGCTTCGTTGAGCGAGGTCTGGCGGATGCGCGCCATGGGGTACTCGACCGGGTCTTCGAGCGTCATGACGTTGACCGCCTCGCGCTCGAGGTGGGCCAGCATCGAGTAGAGGCTGGTGGTCTTGCCGCTGCCGGTCGGCCCCGTCACCAGGATCACCCCGTCCGGGCGCTCCATCATGCGGTGCAGCTCCGAGAGCGCGCCGGGCGACATGCCGAGCGCCTCCAGCCGCACGATCCCGCGGCTGCGGTCGAGCACCCGGAGCACGACGTTCTCGCCGTGCGTGGTGGGGAGCGACGACACCCGGTAGTCGATGTCGCGCCCGGACACCGAGAGCGTCATGCGCCCGTCCTGGGGCGCGCGCGTCTCCGCGATGTTCATCCCGGACAGCACCTTCAGGCGCACCGCGATGGCCGACCAGTAGCCGCGGTGCAGGCTGCGCACCTGGCGCAGCACCCCGTCGATGCGGTAGCGCACGCGCAGGAAGCCCGCTTCGGGCTCGAAGTGGATGTCGGAGGCGCCCTGCAGCACCGCGTCGGACAGCAGCACGTCCACGAGGCGGACGATGGGCTGGCTGTACTCGCCGCCGCCGCCGCCCGCCGCGCCCGCGCCGCCCGGCGCCGGCTCCGCCTCCCCGGTCTCGATCTCGCGCAGGATGCCGGAGATGGAGAGGTCGTGGCCGTAGGCGCGGTCGATGAACCGCTCGATGTCCGTGCGCCCGGCCAGCACGGGTGCGATCTCGATCTCGTCGCCGCAGTGCGCGCGCAGGTGGTCGAGCGCGATCACGTCGAACGGGTCCGCCATCGCCACGGTGAGGCGCCGCGGCGCGCCGCCGGGCGGGCCGGGTTCCAGGGTGAGGCCGATGGCGAGGAAGCGCCGCGCCATCGGCTCCGGGATGGCGCTCGCCGCGGCGGCATCGGCCACCGTGCGCTCGAGGTCCACGCTCTCGATCCCGAACGCCCCGCCGAGGGCGTCGCGCACGATGGCCTCGGTCACGAAGCCGAGCCGCACGAGGATGTCCGTGAGGGGCGCCCCGGTGTGGCGCTGTTCGGTGAGGGCGACCCGCACCTGGTCCTCGCCGACCGCGCCCGCCTCGACCAGCAGGGCGGCGATGGGGTCGAGGCCGGGGTCCGCGCCGCCGACGGGCGGCGGGGAGGCGTGCCCCGGCGCATTGCGGCGCGCGCTCACGGCCGCTCCCCCCCTTGCGTGCGCTCTTGCCCCTGTCTTTGCGCGCGTCCCTGCTTCCGCTCTTGTCCTTGTACTTGCGCGCGTTCCCGCTCCGTGAGCGCGGCGATCCGCTCGCGGGCCGCCCGCACGTCGAACGCCGCAGGCTCAAGGGCCGCGAGCTCCAGCGCCTCGCGGTAACGCTCCACCGCCTCGACGGGCCGCCCGCTCCGCTCCGCGCCCACCGCGAGGTTGAACACCGGGTCGGGGTTGGCCGGTGCGAGGTCCCGCGCCGCCCGCCAGACTTCCTCCGCCTCCGGCCACCGCTCCTGCAGGGCGAGCGCGTTGCCGAGCGCCACCTGCAGGTACGCCGCCTCGGGAGCGCGCGCGAGTTCCCGCCGGAGCGCGCGCTCGCGCTCGCCGGGGCCGCCGCCGCGTTCGAGCGCCACGGCCATCGCCCGCGCGGTCTCGTGGTCCGGGTCGAGCGCGAGCAGACGCCGGTACCACCCCCGCGCCGCGTCGCGCCGCCCCTCGCGCACGGCGAGCGCGCCGAGCCCGGCCAGCGCCTCGCGCGGGCGCGCCTCCAGCACCTCGCGGTACGCCGCCCGCGCGAACCCGTGGTCGCCGCGGCGCAGCGCCCGCCACGCCCGTTCGAGCAGGGCGTCCGCAGGGCTCCCTCCCCACGCGCGCTCGATCCGCAGTCCCCCGGCAACGGCCGGCTGCCGTGCCGGTTGTGTCCGTTGCGGCGCCGGCACCAGCCGGCCCCCCATCCGCCACCATTTGCGGAAGCGTTCGAGGCCGCCGTCGTCGAGGCTCGGGTCCCCGACCACGGTCGGGCGCAGGAACACGATCAGCTCGGACTTGTCCTGCGACCGGTCCCGGTACCGGAACGCGGCGCCGATGCCGGGCAGACGCGAGAGGAACGGGACCCCGGTGTTCTGCTCGCGCGACTCTTCGCGCATCAACCCCCCGAGCACCGCCACCTCGCCGCTGCGAAGCCGCAGCACGGACTCGAGCTCGCGCACCGCCAGCTCCGGGATGCGGCTCACCACCCCCTCCCGCGCCAGCTCCGGGTTCGGGTCGATCACGAACCCGACCTCGCGCGTGACGGTGGGACGGACCTTGAGGATGACCTCGCCGCCCTGCGCCACGGTGGGCGTGACCAGCAGGATGAGCCCGATGGGGACGGTGTGCAGTGTGGTCTGCACGTTCCTCTCCACCGCGGCATCGCTGGTGGTGACTTGGACCTTGGAGGTGAAGAAGGCGCGGTTCTCGGCCACCTTCACGATGGCGGTCCGGTTGTTGAGGGCCATGACGAGCGGCGTGGAGAGCACTCGCACCTCGCCGAACTCGCTGAGGAGCCGGATCGTGAGCGAGAGGTCGGGGAGCGAGAGCCCGACGAAGGGCGGGCTCCCGAGGTTGCCGCCGAGGAGACCGGCATCCACCTCCAGGCCGTCCTCCTTGTAGACGCTGAACATGCGCGAGAAGTCCACCCCGGCCCGGAAGCGGTCGTCGAGCCCGACTTCGACGATGGTCGCCTCGATCAGCACCTGGCGGCGCGCGCTCGCGAGGATGTGGTCGAGGAGGGCGGCCACCTCGCGGTGGCGGGCGGCGCGCGCGCGCACGGCGAGGAGGCTCGTCTCGCGGTGGGCGAGCACGTAGCTCGCGCCGCCATCGCCGCCGCCGCCGTCCGCGGGCTCACCCAGCACCGCCCGCACCGCCTCCACCAGCCGGTCCCAGAAGCGGTGCTCGGCCTTCGCGGCGACGCTCGCCGTAGAGCCGTTCTCCTCGCCGACGGGCGACTCGAGGCCTTGTGCCCCGAGGCCGGTGCCGACCTCGTTCGCGGTCTCGGTGTCGCGGTCGAGATGGACGTAGTCGATCGGGTAGGTGCGCAGCACGGGCTCGTCGGGCCGCACGGAGAGGACCCCGCGCTCGAGCTCGAAGCGCACGTCCGCATGCCGGGAGACGCGCTCGAGCAGGTCCGGCAGCGTCTCGTCCACCGCGTTCATGGTCACGCGGCCTTCGACGCGGGGGTCGATGTCGGCGTCGAGTCCGGCGTCGCGGGCGAGCGCGAACATGAGCTCGCGCACGGGCACGTCCTCCACCGCGATGGAGTAGGCCGCGACCGGCCGCCCCGGCGCCGGCTTCGGCACGGGCGGGGGCGTCTCGACCGGCCGCGGCGCCGGGTCCGCCGCGCCGCCGGAAGAAGGGGGGGCGGGGGCGCCCGGTTCCATTCCCGCGCCGCCCGGACCCACGCCCGCGCATCCCGTGAGGAGCGCGAACGCCGCCGACCGGATCGCCCGCTCCGGCCAGCGCCCCAACCGTGTCGCGGGCCGGCGGCCTCCCGCCCGCCGCCCGGCCCCGCGCGCCGTCTCCCGGAGCGTTCCGGCCGCCGCGCTCGTACGCTTCGCCGCCGCGCACGCGCGCTTGGCCGCCGCGCGCGCGCGCTTCGCCGGCGCCGTGCGTTCCGCCCCGTTATCGTCCGTTCGTACCGTGCCGCCCATGTCCGCGCCCCCTCGCCGTCCATCGCCTCGACACCGTCATTCTGGCGGCGTCCGGGGGCCGGGCGTTAGAGGCGAAGGCCGCGACTTGATAGGGGCGATCGGCTCGAAATTCGTAAGAAAACGGGAAGGTTTTCCGTAGGCATTTCGCCTACGGCCGGCGAATAAGCGAGCCGGGGCGGGGGTTTAGCGAGTGCGCGGGCGGTGGCTGCGCCCGCGCCGGTCTCAGTAGCGGTAGTAGCCGGGTTTGTAGGGGCCCTCGACGGGGATGCCGAGGTACTCCGACTGCTCGGCGGACAGCAGGGTGAGCCGTGCGCCGAGCTTATCGAGGTGCAGCCGCGCGACCTTCTCGTCGAGCATCTTCGGCAGCACGTACACCTGGTTCTCGTACTTCCCGGGGTTCTGCCACAGCTCGATCTGCGCCACCACCTGGTTGGTGAACGAGCTCGACATGACGAAGCTCGGATGGCCGGTGGCGCATCCGAGGTTCACCAGCCGCCCCTCGGCCAGCAGGATGAGGCGCTTGCCGTCCGGGAAGATCACGTGGTCCACCTGCGGCTTGATGTTCTCCCAGGTGTGGTTGCGCAGCGCCGTCACGTCGATCTCCGAATCGAAGTGCCCGATGTTGGCGAGGATGGCGTCGTTCTTCATCGCCCGCATGTGCTCGATGCCGATGACCCGCACGTTGCCGGTGGCGGTCACGAAGATGTCGCCGGCCGGGGCCGCCTCCTCCATCGTCACCACCCGGAAGCCTTCCATGGAGGCCTGGAGGGCGCAGATGGGGTCGATCTCGGTCACCCACACCATGGCCCCGAGCGAGCGCAGGGCCTGCGCGCAGCCCTTGCCCACGTCGCCGTATCCGGCCACCACCGCGACCTTGCCCGCCACCATCACGTCGGTGGCGCGCTTGAGCCCGTCCACCAGGGACTCCCGGCACCCGTAGAGGTTGTCGAACTTGCTCTTGGTCACCGAGTCGTTGACGTTGAAGGCGGGCACCCGGAGCGTTCCCGCCGCCGCCATCTCGTGCAGGCGCCCGACCCCGGTGGTGGTCTCTTCGGTGAGGCCGCGCACCTCGGCGAGCAGCTCGGGGTGGCGCTCGTGCATGACGGCGGTGAGGTCCCCGCCGTCGTCGAGGAGCATGTTCGGGCGCCAGCCGCTGGGGCCGAAGATGGTGCGCTCCACGCACCACCAGTACTCTTCCTCCGTCTCCCCCTTCCACGCGAACACCGGCGCCCCGGCCGCCGCCATCGCCGCCGCGGCGTGGTCCTGGGTGGAGAAGACGTTGCACGACGACCAGCGCACCTCCGCCCCGAGCGCGGTCAGGGTCTCGATGAGCACCGCGGTCTGGATGGTCATGTGCAGGCAGCCCGCGATGCGCGCGCCCGCGAGCGGGCGGGCGTCGCGGTACTCCTCGCGCACCGCCATGAGGCCCGGCATCTCGTTCTCGGCGATGCCGATCTCCTTGCGCCCCCAGGCGGCCAGCTCGAGGTCGGCGACCTTGTGGTCGGGGTCGCCGGCGCCGGCGGACGACGTCGCGTGGGCGGTCATGCGAGCGGCCTCCCCGCCGCCTCGGCGAGCGCCCCGGCGCGGTCGGTGCGCTCCCAGGTGAACTCCGGCTCGTCGCGCCCGAAGTGGCCGAACGCCGCCGTCTGCCGGTAGATGGGCCGCGCCAGGTCCAGCATCTCGGTGATGCCGGCCGGCCGCAGGTCGAAGTGCTCCTTCACCAGCGCCTCGATGCGGTCCTCGCCCACCCCGCCGGCCGCGGTGCCGAACGTCTCCACGTCCACCGACACCGGCTCCGGCACGCCGATGGCGTAGGACACCTGCACCTCGCAGCGCTCGGCGAGCCCGGCCGCCACCACGTTCTTCGCGACGTAGCGGCAGGCGTAGGCGGCGGAGCGGTCCACCTTGGAGGGGTCCTTGCCGGAGAAGGCGCCGCCGCCGTGACGGGCGAGCCCGCCGTAGGTGTCGACGATGATCTTGCGCCCGGTCAGCCCGCAGTCGCCCACCGGGCCGCCGATGACGAAACGCCCGGTGGGGTTGATGTGGTACTTCGGCTCGGCCGCGACCAGCTCGGGCGGCAGCACGGGGCGGATGATCTCCTCGCGCACCGCCTCCTCCAGCTCGCGCTCGCCCACGTCCTCGGCGTGCTGGGTGGACAGCACCACCGCCTCAATGGCGGCCGGCCGGCCGTCCTCGTAGCGCACCGTCACCTGGCTCTTCGCGTCCGGGCGCAGCCAGTCGAAGCGGCCCGCGCGCCGCACCTCGGCGTGGCGGCGCATCAGCCGGTGGGCGTAGGTGATGGGGGCGGGCAGGAAGCTCTCGGTCTCGCGCGTCGCGTAGCCGAACATCATGCCCTGATCGCCCGCCCCCTGCGCCTTGTTGCCCGATTCGTCCACTCCCTGCGCGATGTCGGGGGACTGCTGGCCGAGGGCGACCAGCACCGCGCACGTATCGCCGTCGAAGCCGTAGGCGGGGTCGTCGTAGCCGATGGCCCGCACCCGCTCGCGCACCAGCCCCTCGTAGTCGATGTGGGCGCGCGTGCGGATCTCGCCCGCCAGCACCACCATCCCGGTCTTGACCAGCGTCTCGCAGCCGACCCGGCTGACCGGGTCCTGCTGCAACGCGGCGTCGACCACCGCGTCGGAGATCTGGTCGGCGATCTTGTCCGGATGTCCTTCGGACACGGACTCCGAGGTGAGGATGTGGGTGCGCGGCATCGACGGCGACTCCAGGTCCAGCGGGACGGGGCGGAACGGGGCGCGATTGTAGCCGCTTTCTTCCCGGGTCCGAATGTAGAATCCGCTCCGGAACCTGTGGACGGCGGGAGAGCCAGCCTTGAACCAAGACACGCCCTTGCGCGAGAGCGCCATCGACGGCCTCGAGCTCCTCGGACGCGGCAAGGTCCGCGACCTCTACGCGGTGGACGACGACTGGCTGCTCATCGTCGCCACCGACCGCATCTCGGCGTTCGACGTGGTGCTGCCCGACCCCATCCCGGGCAAGGGGGCGGTGCTCACCACCATCTCCGAGTTCTGGTTCGGGCGCACGGGGGGGATCGTGCGCAACCACCGCGAGGGCGCGCCCGCGCTCGAAGAGGCGCTCGCGGGCGACCCGGCCGGGCTGGCGCAGGCGCGCGGCCGGAGCATGGTGGTGCGCCGGCTCCGGCCCCTGCCCATCGAGGCCATCGTGCGCGGCTACATCATCGGCTCGGGGTGGAAGGAGTACCGCGAGCGCGGCTCGGTATGCGGCATCGCGCTCCCGTCCGGCCTCCGCGAGGCCGAGCGCCTGCCCGAGCCGCTGTTCACCCCGTCCACCAAGGCCGAGGCGGGCGAGCACGACGAGAACATCGACTTCGAGACCGCGGCGTCCCTCATCGGGGCGGACCTCGCGCGCCGGGTGAGCGACACGTCGCTGGCTCTCTACCGGCACGCGGCCGAGCACGCGCTCGCCCGCGGCATCATCATGGCGGACACCAAGTTCGAGTTCGCGGTGGACGGCGCGAGCGGCGACCTCGTGCTCATCGACGAGGTGCTGACCCCGGACTCCTCGCGCTTCTGGCCCGGCGACAGCTACGCGCCGGGCAGCAGCCCGCCGAGCTTCGACAAGCAGTTCGTGCGCGACTACCTGGAGACGGTGGACTGGGACAAGCGCCCCCCCGCCCCCGCACTGCCGGCGGACGTGGTGCGCCGCACCTCGGAGAAGTACCGCGAGGCCGAGCGCCTCCTCCTCTCCTGACCGGCCGCCCGGGGCCATGCGCATGAAGAAGACGTTCATCGCCGCCGCCGCCGTCCTGGCGTTGGCCGGGTGCGCGGGGGCTCCGCTCGGCGAGGAGCGGATGCGCATCGTCGAGGTCCATCCCGAGCGCGGGCACACCCCGCCCGTGCTGGGGGTGGTCGTCCATCCCGCCAGCGAGGACTGGCTCCTGCGCACGCACGGGGGGGTCGAGGCGCTCGAGCTCGAGATGGATCGGGCCTGCCGGGACCGGTACGGCCCGCTCCGGTGGGCCGAGTACAAGACCGTGACCCGCTACCAGGCGCTCACGGGACACGCGGGCTGGTACACCCGCTACTCCTTCCTCTGCCGCAAGGGGCTGCGCCGCTAACGG
>CAZSPS010000174.1:0-8162 GCA_964608875.1 uncultured Ectothiorhodospiraceae bacterium | reverse complement strand
CCCCCGGGTGGGGCGGCGGCGGTCCCCCCGGCCCGCGCCGGCCGGGCCGGGGCGGACCCGTCCCGGACCGTCCCGCGGCGGCCTCCGCGGCCGCCTCCCGGCCATCGCCGGAGGGCCTGCCCGCCGCCCCCGGCGCGCCGGCGTATCTAAT
Organism: uncultured Ectothiorhodospiraceae bacterium; assembly: GCA_964608875.1. Taxonomy (GTDB): domain Bacteria; phylum Pseudomonadota; class Gammaproteobacteria; order HK1; family HK1; genus JAJDXW01. The sequence continues at coordinate 8,011 of CAZSPS010000174.1, read as the reverse complement.
CTTTTTTCTTGAAAAAGTTTCCTATTCGATTGAAATAAAAAAGCAATAACCCGACAAAAACACCGGCTCCATTGCGTCCTCCCGCCAAGTCGTTGGCGCCTCGAAACTTTTTCGCTCCGGCCGCTTGACAAGCGCATCCGGACGTTCCCATAATCTGCCCGCAGGTGGGGGAAAGTGGTGGAAAAATGATCTATAATGGGAGAATGTGGAAGGAGAGGGGGGCACGGCCCATGCCCACCTCGGCCCGTCTCCCTGGGGGCGCCGTCATGAGTGAAGTGCGGTCATGAGCGAAGTGCGCGAGGCAGGCATGTTCCGGGGCGAGTCCAGCATCGCCATCGATGCGAAGGGGCGGCTCGGCATCCCCGCCCGCTACCGGGAGCGGCTGAAGAGCCGGTGCGGCGGCCAGCTGGTCCTGACCATCGGGCTGTCCCAGGACCTCGAGCGCCACCGCTTCCTCGCCGCCTACCCCGTCCCCTACTGGGAGGAGCGCGAGCGCGAGCTCGACACCCTTCCCACCCTCGGGGAGGGGATGCAGGTCTTCAAGCTGCTCACCTCCTTCGCCCAGGAGTGCGAGCTCGACGCCCAGGGCCGGATCCTGGTGCCCCCTTCGCTGCGCAAGTACGCGGGGCTCGACAAGCGGGTCACGCTCATCGGGCAGAGCCACAAGTTCGAGCTGTGGGACGAGGCGTCCTGGGAGAAGCGCCGCGGCGAGCTGTTCGAGTCGGTGGGGAAGATGCTGTCCGACCCTCCGGAGGCGCTCCGCAACCTCGTGCTGTAGCCGGAGATGGCCGATGTACATGTCCCGGTGCTGGTGGAAGAGGTGCTCGAAGGGCTCGCGGCCGGTCTGGACGCGGTGGTGGTGGACTGTACGTTCGGCCGGGGCGGGCACGCTGCGGCCCTGCTCGCGCGCATGGGAGCGGGCGGACGGGTGGTGGCGCTCGATCGCGACCCGGCCGCCATACGGGCCGGCCTCGCGCTCGGCGAGCCGCGCCTCGAGCCGGTGCACGCGCGCTTCGACGCGCTCCGCGGGGTGTGCGAGGAGCGGGGCCTCGCGGGGCGGGTGGACGGGGTGCTGTTCGATCTCGGCCCGTCCTCTCCCCAGCTCGACGACCCGGCCCGCGGCTTCTCGTTCCTGCGCGCCGGACCGCTCGACATGCGCATGGACCCGGGGGAGGGCGAGCCGCTCGCGGCCTGGCTCGCGCGGGTTCCGGAGCGGGAGCTGGCCGGGGTGATCGCGAAGTTCGGGGAAGAGCGCCGCGCGCGCGCCATCGCGCGCGCCATCGTGCGCGCCCGGCCGCTCGCGGACACGGCGGCGCTGGCGGCCGCGGTCGAGCGCGCCGCCGGGCCCCGCCGCCGCGGCGCGCTGCATCCCGCCACCCGCACCTTCCAGGCCCTGCGCATCCATCTCAACCGCGAGCTCGAATGCCTCGAAGCCGCGCTCCCGGCCGCGAGGGACGTGCTGCGTCCGGGCGGGCGGCTCGCGGTCGTCAGCTTCCACTCGCTCGAGGACCGCATCGCCAAGCGCTTCCTGCGCGCGGAGTCGCGGGCGGCGCCGGGTCCGCGCGGCCTGCCGGCGGCGCGCGCTCCCCGGCTGCGGGTCGTGGCCGGCAACGTGCGCCCCGGCGCCGCCGAGGTCGCCGCCAACCCGCGGGCGCGCAGCGCGGTGCTGCGGGTCGCGGAACGGCTGCCGGGAGGGTAGCGCCGTGGGAAGCGGGTTCCGGCTGTGCATGGTGCTGCTGGTGATGCTGAGCGCGCTCGCGGTGGTGGCGGTCAAGCACGAGAGCCGCAAGCGGTTCGTCGAGCTGCAGGCGCTCGAGCGCAGCCGCGACGAGCTCAACGCGCACTGGGGGAAGCTCAAGCTCGAAGGCGGCCTGTGGGCGTCGCACGACCGCATCCAGGGCGAGGCCGAGAGCCGTCTCGGCATGGACCGCCCGGCGCCCGGCCGGATCGTGGTCGTCGAGTACCTGGAGCGGTGAGCGGGCCCTCGTGATGATTCCGCAGGTCAAGCGTCCGGGAGTGGGCATCGACGCCCTGGACCGTACGCCCGGACGCTCGCCGAGCGTGTGGCGCGCCTGGGTGGTGCTCGGGGTCTTCGCCGCCATCGCGGGCGTGCTGCTCGGCCGGGCCGTGCAGCTGCGCACCGAGCAGGGGGAGTTCCTGCAGGACCAGGGCGCCGCCCGGCACCTGCGCACGGTGACCGTGCCCGCCCCGCGCGGGGTCGTCCGCGACCGCCGCGGCACCGCGCTCGCGATGAGCGCGGGCGCCGTCTCGATCTGGGCGAACCCGCTCGAAGCGATCGCGGCGCGCGAGCGCTGGCCCGAGCTGGCGGCGGCGCTCGGGCTCGATCCGCAGGACCTGGACCGGCGGCTGTACGAGCGCCGGGAGCGTTCCTTCGTCTACCTGCGCCGCCAGGTCGCCCCCGAGGTGGGGGCGCGGGTGCGCGACCTCGAGATGCCGGGCGTGTATTCCGAGCGCGGCTTCCGCCGCTATTACGTCGGGGCCGAGATCACCGCGCACGTCGTCGGCTTCACGGACGTCGACGGGGCGGGGCGCGAGGGGGTGGAGCTGGCCTACGACTCCGTACTGCGGGGAGAGGACGGCGCCAAGCAGGTCATCCAGGACCGCATCGGGCGCGGGGTGGAGGACGTGCAGAACGTCCGTTCGGCCCGGCCTGGGCGCGACGTCGAGCTGACCCTCGACCTGCGGCTGCAGTCGCTCGCCTACCGCGCCCTCAAGGCGGAGGTGGTGCGCCGCGGGGCGGCCGGCGGGGCGGCGGTGGTGATCGGCGCCCGCACGGGCGAGATCCACGCCCTCGTGAGCCAGCCCTCCTACAACCCGAACGACCTCGCCCAGCGCACGGGCGGGGCGATGCGCAACCGGGCCGCCACCGACCTCTTCGAGCCCGGCTCCACGGTCAAGCCCTTCTCCATCGCGGCGGCGCTCACGGCGGGCACGGCGCGCCCCGACACCCAGGTCGCCACCTCTCCCGGCCGGTTGCGGGTGGGGCGCCACCTGGTGCGCGACCGCCGCGACCTCGGCGACCTCGACGTGACCGGGGTGCTGCGCCAGTCGAGCAACGTCGGGATCGCCCGCATCGTCCTCGACCTCGCCCCGGAGGAGCTGTGGCGGACGTTCGCCGGCACCGGGTTCGGCACGTTGACCGGCGGCCGCCTCGTGGGCGAGGCCGAAGGGGTCCTGCAACGCTCGCGCCGCTTCGCCGAGCACGAGCGCGCCACCCTCGCGTTCGGCTACGGGCTCTCGGTCACCGCCCTGCAGCTCGCCCGCGCCTACACCATCTTCGCCAACGACGGCATCCGGCTCGACCTCTCCCTGGTGCGGGGCGCCCGGTCCGGGGCGGTGCGGGGCGGCGTGCGGGTGCTGCCGACGGAGGTCTCGCGCAAGGTGCTCGCGATGCTCGAGGAGGTGGTGCAGGGCGCCCGGGGCACCGGGCGCCTCGCGCGCGTCCCGGGCTACCGGGTGGCCGGCAAGACCGGCACGTCGAGGAAGGCGATCCCGGGGGGGTATGCCGAGGACCGCTACACGTCCCTCTTCGTCGGGCTCGCTCCGGCCAGCGACCCGCAGTTCATCGCGGTCGTGGTCATCGACGAGCCGCAGGGCGAGGAGTACTACGGCGGGCTGGTCGCCGCGCCGGTGTTCCGGAGCGTGATGTCGGACGCGCTGCGGCTCGCCGCCGCCCCGCCCGACTCCCATCGCAACCCGCCGCGCAACGCGATGGCGGAGAACTACGCGCACGTCCTCCAGGACCTGCGCCGGTAGGGGGGGCGGGGATGGACGTGCGGACCCTGCTCGAGGACTCCGTCCGGCTGCCGCCGGGCCCGCCGGGAGACGACCCCGTGCGCGGCCTCGCGGTGGACAGCCGGCGCGTCGAGCCCGGCTTCGTGTTCTTCGCGCGCCCGGGGCGCCGCACCGACGGCGCGCGCTACGTCGGCGCCGCGCTCGCGGCCGGGGCGGCGGCGGCGGTGGCCCCCGCGGGCGCCGCGCCGCCGGCCCCGCGCCTGGTCGAGGTCGGGGACGTGCGCCGCGCGGCCGGCGCGGCGGCGGACCGGTTCCACGGGCGGCCGTCCTCGCGGCTCGACGTGGTCGGCGTGACCGGCACCGACGGCAAGACCACGGTCACCCACTGCATCGCGCAGGCGTCCGGGGCGATCACGCCGGAGCGCGGCGGCGCGCCCTGTGCGGTCGTCGGGACGCTCGGGGCGGGGGTTCCGGGCGCCCTCGGGGGCGCGGCCCTCACCACCCCGGACGTGCTCGACGTGCACCGCGTCCTGGCCGGGCTGCACGACGCGGGCATGCGCCGGGCGGCGGTCGAGGTGTCCTCGCACGGGCTCGACCAGGGCCGGGTGGAGGGAGTCCGGTTCCGGGCCGCGTGCCTCACCAACTTCGCGCGCGACCATCTCGACTACCACGGCAGCGAGGCCGCCTACGCCGCGGCCAAGCGGCGGCTGTTCGCGTGGCCGGGCCTCGAGGCGGCGGTGGTCAACGCCGACGACCGGCTCGGGCGGGCGCTCCTCGAAGAGGGCGCGGGGGCGGCGCGGGTGCTGAGCTATGCGATGGACGACCGGGGCGCGGCGGTGCACGGCCGCCTCGCGCCGTCCGGGGCGCAGGGGCGGCTGCGCATCGAAGTGCGCTACGGCGGCCGCTCGGCCACCCTGGAGAGCGCGCTCGCCGGCCGCTTCAACGCCTACAACCTGCTCGCGGCCCTGGGGGTCCTGCTCGCGCTCGAGGTCCCGCTCGAGAGCGCGGTGGAAGGGCTCGCGGGCGCCGCCCCGCCCCCCGGACGGCTGCAGCCGGTGCGTCTCGACGGCGCGCCGGCCGGGCTGCCCGCGGTGTTCGTGGACTACGCCCACACCCCCCACGCGCTTGCGGCGGCGCTGGGCGCGGTGCGCGCGCTCGCCCGCGGCGGCGGCGGGGTGCGGGTGGTGTTCGGGTGCGGCGGAGAGCGCGACGAGGGCAAGCGCCGCCTCATGGGGGCGGTGGCCGCGGGCGCCGCCGACCGGCTCTTCGTGACCAGCGACAACCCGCGCGGCGAAGACCCGCTCGCCATCATCGACGAGATCGTGGCCGGGGCCGGGGAGGCGCGAGTCGAGGTCAGGCCCGACCGGCGCGAGGCGATCCACGCCGCCATCGCGGACGCGGCTCCGGAGGACGTGGTGCTGGTCGCCGGCAAGGGGCACGAGGCGTGGCAGGAGATCGGGGGCGAGCGGCGTCCGTTCGACGACGCCGCGGTGGCCCGGGAGGCGCTCGCACGCCGGGCGGAGGGGGGCGGACGGTGATCGAGATGCGGCTGGACGAGGCGGGCGCGGCCATCGGCGCCGCGCCGCACGGGGCGGACGAGCGCAAGTTCCGCGGCGTGTCCACGGACACGCGGCGCGATTGCGCCGGGACCCTGTTCTTCGCCCTGCGGGGCCCGAACTTCGATGCGCACGACCACGTCGGCGCGGCGGCCGCGGCCGGCGCGGCGGCGGCGGTGGTCGAGCGTCCTTGCGGCTCGGGGCTGCCGGAGCTGGCGGTCGCGGACACGCGCCGGGCGCTGACGGACCTCGCCCTCGCCTGGCGCGAACGTTTCCCCATCCCCTTCGCGGCGGTGACCGGAAGCAACGGCAAGACCACGGTGAAGGAGATGATCGGCTCGATCCTCGGCCGCCGCCACCGGGTCCTGGTCACCGAGGGCAACCTCAACACGGACATCGGGCTCGCCGGCACCCTGTTCGGCCTCGATGCCGGCCATCACCGGGCGGTGGTGGAGATGGGCGCGAACCATGCGGGCGAGATCGCGGCCCTGGCCTCGCTCTGCCCGCCGCGGGTGGCGGTGGTGACCCAGTGCGCCCCCGCCCACCTCGAAGGCTTCGGGAGCGTGGAGGGGGTGGCGCGCGCCAAGGGCGAGCTGTTCGACGCCCTGCCGCCCGGCGGCACGGGGGTGGTCAACGCCGACGACGCGTTCGCAGGGTTCTGGATGGAGCGGCTCGAGGGCCGGCGCATCGTGCGCTTCGGGCTCGAGGCGCCGGCCGATGTGAGCGCGGAGTTCGAGCCGGCGGCGGGCGGCGGCTCGCGCATCGCCATCGCCACCCCCCAGGGCGGGGTGGAGGTGCGCCTCGCGCTGCCCGGACGGCACAACGTGATGAACGCGCTGGCGGCGTCGGCGGCGGCGCTCGCCCTCGCCGAGCCGCTCGACGCGGTCCGCGAGGGGCTGGAGGCGATGCGGCCGATCCGGGGCCGGCTCTGCGAGCGCTCCCTCGCCGGCGGCTCGGTGCTGCTGGACGACACCTACAACGCCAATCCCGGCTCGCTGCGCGCCGCGCTCGAAGTGCTGGCCGCGCGCGAGGGGGAGTACTGGGTGGTGCTGGGGGACATGGCCGAGCTCGGAGCGGACGCGGACGACCTGCACCGCGAGGCCGGGCGCCTCGCGCGCGAAGGCGGCGCCGCCCGCCTCTACGGGCTCGGCCCGCTCGCGGCCGAGGCGGCGGCGGCGTTCGGACCGCAAGGGCGGCACCACCCCTCGCGGGCCGAGCTGGTGGCGCGTCTGCGCGACGACCTGCGCGAGCGCTCCCCGGTCACGGTCCTGGTCAAGGGTTCGCGCTCGATGGGGATGGAGCGCGTCGTTCGGGAGCTCGCGGACTGATGCTGGTCGAACTGTTCGAAGCCCTCTCCGCCCACTACGGCGGCTTCGGGGTATTCCGTTACCTGACGCTGCGCTCCGTGCTGGGCGCGCTGACCGCGCTCCTCCTGACGCTCGCCGTGGGGCCGGTGGCGATCCGGTGGCTGCGCGCGTGCGGCGAGGTGGTGCGCGACGACGGCCCCCAGTCGCACAGGGCCAAGTCCGGGACCCCGTCCATGGGCGGCGCGATCATCCTGGCGGCGGTCACCGTCTCCACCCTGCTGTGGGCCGACCTCGCCAACCGCTTCGTGTGGGCGGTGCTGGCCATGACCCTGCTGTTCGGCGCCATCGGCTGGCTGGACGACTACCGCAAGCTCACCCGCGGCGAGGGCATCGCCGCCCGCGACAAGTTCGCCCTGCAGTCCCTCGCCGCCCTCGGGGGGGTGGTCTTCCTGTACGCGACGGCTGCGTCCCCCGTCGAGCTGCAGCTCATCGTGCCCCTGCTCAAGGACGTGGCCTTCGACCTCGGCCTGCTCTACGTACCCGTGGCCTTCTTCGTGATCGTGGGCACCAGCAACGCGGTCAACTTGACGGACGGCCTCGACGGGCTCGCCATCGGACCCGCGATCCTCATCTCCGGCGCGCTCGCGGTCTTCGTCTACGTGGCGAGCCACAGCCGGTTCGCCGCCTACCTCGGCTTCCCCTTCATCTCCGGGGTCGGCGAGGTGGCGATCGTGTGCACCTCGATCGTGGGCGCGGGGCTCGGGTTCCTGTGGTTCAACACCTACCCCGCCCAGGTGTTCATGGGCAACATCGGCTCGCTCGCCCTGGGGGCGGCCCTCGGCGCCATCGCCGTGGTGTGCCGCCAGGAGATCGTGCTCTTCGTCATGGGCGGGCTGTTCGTGCTGGAGACGATGTCCGTGGTCCTCCAGGTCGCCTCCTTCCGTCTGACGGGCCGGCGCATCTTCCTCATGGCCCCGTTCCACCACCATCTCGAGCTCAAGGGCTGGCCGGAGTCGAAGGTGACCGTGCGCCTTTGGATCTTCACCGTGGTCCTGGTCCTCATCGGGCTCTCCACCCTCAAGGTGCGGTAGGTGGAGCGCCGGGTACACGGGCGGACGGTGGTGGCGGGCGCCGGCGACACCGGCCTCGCCTGCGCGCTGCACCTCCACCGCCACGGGGTGGACGCGGCGCTCGCCGACACCCGCGCCGCGCCGCCCGGGCTCGAGGCGCTGCGCCGGGAGCTGCCGGAGGCGGAGGTGCGGCTCGGCGGGTTCGACCGGGAGTGGTTCGAGGGGGCGGTGGAGCTGGTGCTGAGCCCCGGCGTATCGCCGCACGAGCCGGCGGTGGCGGCGGCTCGTGCGGCGATACGCCGGGGCTCAGCACCAGCTCCAC
>CAZSPS010000173.1:0-2640 GCA_964608875.1 uncultured Ectothiorhodospiraceae bacterium | reverse complement strand
GTCGCGGGGCAGGCGGCGGCGGACGATGGCGAGGATGTGGGATCCGAGATTGGGGATGCGGATCCATGGCAGGATGAGGAACCGGGGGTTGTCGATGACGAGCGGCAGGTTCTTCCTGCGCAGGGCCGGGGTCCATCCGATGAAGCGGTCTCGTGGGGCGAGCGCCCATGCGGCGGTGCTGAAGCCGAGCATGGCGAGCGGCCAGCCGTTGCGGTCGTGGACGGCGTAGCGCATCTGAGCGCCGACGAGGGTCTTGTAGCCGAGATAGTGGTGTCGTGCGACGAACTCGTTCCAGAGCCTCCCCTGCCGCGTGCCGCCGACGACGGTGCGGATTTTCAGCGGGCGGACCTCGTCGAGGGTCGTGGGCGGCGGGAAGAGGGGCGGCTCGGTGTCCTGTCCGAAGACGATGGGTCCGGGCCGGTTCTGTTTCCACTTCGGGGGCGGCAGGACGATGAGGCCGTCGTTGTGCATGGCGAGCATGGTGACGCGCGCCATCATGTCCTTGAGTCCGCCGTCGGGCTTGAGCCAGCCGATGCGCCGGCAGAACTCCTTCGAGAGCGCGAAGCGGTTGAGCGCGGGCGGCCCGGCGATCAGCTTGCGCAGCAACGCCATCTCCCCCTCGGTGAAGTCGCGCCCGTGGTAGCGGCACTCGATGCGGCCGCTCATGCGCGAGCCGTCATGTCGCTCCTGCGCCCGGCGTCCATCGACCACGGCAGCCACGGCGACAGGTCGTCCGGCGGACGGCCGCCGCCCTCGGCGCACGCCGCCAGCCAGTCGTCGAGCCAGCGCGGCACGTCGAGGCCGTTCAGCCTCAGGGTGCCGGTCACCGAGTACATGAGCGCGGTGAAGCGTGCGCCGTCCTCGCTGTCGGAGCCGAACGACAGGCGCCGCCCGATGGCCGGGCCTCTGAGCAGCCGCTCGGCGAGGTTGTTGTCGAGCGGTACGCGGGGCCGGTCGAGGAAGACGCTCAGCCCCTCCCGGTGGTTGAGGAGCGAGCGCAGCGGCCCGCCCTCCCTCGCCTCCGGGGGCAGGCGGGCGAGTTGGCCCTCGGCGGCCGCGAACATGCCCCCGAGCGCCTCCTCCAGCGCGGCGTGCGCCGCGTCGAACGCCGGCGACTGGCGGTCGAGGCCGGGGGCGTGGAGTTCCAGCCGCGCCTTGTGCAGGCGGTAGACCGTGGCGATCCGCCCGAGCCACTCCCGGCACCATCCGGTCAGATCGACCTGCCCGGCCGCGCACCGGATGAAGTCCCTGCGCATGTGCGCCCAGCAGAACGAGAGCGTGACCCGGCCCCCGAGGAGCCGCGCCAGCTTCTTGTAGCCGCAGTAGCGGTCGCAGACGAGGACCGTCGGACACGCCACCCCATCGAACAGCTTCATGGCCGCCTCGGCGCTCCTCGACGGATCGACGTGGAAGTAGACCGCGCCGCGGCCGACCGAAGTCCACAGCCACGCGTACCCCGATCCGTCGCCATCGCGCAGCGCCCGCACCCGCCAGCTGGTCTCGTCGGCGTGGCGCACCGACGCGCCGTTCTGGTGCGCGAGGATCGCCGCGCCCAACGGCTCGAACAGCGGCCGGAAGCGATGCACGCTGTCCGCCAGCGTGCCCGGCGAGACCGGAAGCCCCTGGTCGGACAGCCACCCGGAGACCCGGTGCAGCGGGCGCAGGCACGCGTAGCGCTCGAACAGGAAGCGCGACCAGACGCTCGTCCCGTACGGCGTTCGGACGAACAGGCGCGGCACGGGGGGCGCCGTCACCTCGGCGGGCGGCGACGCGCACCCGCAGGTCCGCCGCCAGCGCGGGCGGCGGATCACGCGCCGGTAGGCCCGGACCTCGATCTCGACGAGCGCCGACTCCTCGGCGCCGTTGGCCGTGTACGGGCTTCCGCAGTCCCCGCACACCCGCGCATCGGGGGACGGGTTGTGCTCCTCGGTGCGCTCCTCAAGCTCCGGCCGCTTCGTGCGGCCGTGGCCGGGCGCGCCGGGCTGCTGGCCCCGCCGCCGCCCCGAGCGCGGCCTCTCCTGCCTCTCGCACGGCCCGCGCGACTCCCCCTTCGCCAGCCCCGACCGCGACGCGCGAAGCTTCGCCAACCGGCCTTCGAGGCGCTCGATCCGCCGCCACGCCACCCGCAACCTCTTGCCGAGCCGGGCTTTCTCGCGCGTCAAGGATCCGATCGTCGCCTTCCGCCGCCGCGACCGGCGCAGCGCCTTGCGCAACTCCGCGTCCGCCGCCGCCGGCGACCGCGCCCGCTTCTCCTCGACCGCACGCCGCAGCCGCGCCTTCAGGCGGCCCTTCGACGCCTCCGAGACCCTCAGCGCCTGGCGGAGCGACCAGATCTCCCCCTCCAGCGCCTCGATGCGATACCGCTGGTCGTCCAGCTTCGACAACTCGCGGTGGATCTCCACCATCTCGTGCAACTGCCGCCGCAGCGCCAGGATGACCGCCTCCGACTCGATGCGGCCCTTGTGAAGGTTCTGGAACTCGATCGCACGTGCGTCGAGCGCCTTCTCCAGCGCCCGGCCCTTCCTGCGCAGCCGATCCACCTCCATCCGCAGCGCGATCTCGTTGCTGCGCTTCCCCGAGTCCACCCCGGCCTCCCGAAGCAGACCGTGCAGGCGCCCCACCTCGCTCTGCAACGACAAG
>CAZSPS010000172.1:0-2030 GCA_964608875.1 uncultured Ectothiorhodospiraceae bacterium | reverse complement strand
GAGGGGGCGGGGGCCGCACGGCTCCCGGCGGCAAGGGGAGGGAGCGCGGAGGATGGACGTGCGCGGATACGGATGGGGCGGATGGCGCGGCGCGGCAGCGGCGGCGGGCGCGGCCCTGCTGCTCGCCGCCGGCGCGGTGGGCGCGCCCGCCGGCGCGGCGGCGCAGGCGGAGCGTCCGGGCCTGGATGAGTCGCGGGAGTTCGTGGCCGAGCTCGTGGACCGGGGGCTCGCGACGTGGCGGGCGGACCACCCTTCCGACGAAGACCGCACCCGCGCCATGCACGGCCTCGTCCACGAGTACTTCGACGTGAAGTTCATCACCCGCGGCGTGCTCGGCAAGTACGCGCGCAAGATCGGCGCCGAGGATCGGCAGGTTTTCGGCGACCTGTTCTCCGAGTTCGTGCTCGCGGTCTACCTCCCCTACCTCTCGCAGTTCGACCGCGAGCGCCTGCGGCTGCTGGACGCGCGCGCGCGCGGCAAGCGCGACACGGTGGTGCGCTCGGAGTTCCGGACCGACGAGGGCGCGTGGGTGGGGGCCGACTGGCGGGTGCGCCGCACCGAGGACGGGCTGCGGGTCATCGACCTCGTGGTGGAGGGGGTGAGCCTGCTGCTCACGCAGCGCCAGGAGTTCGAGGCGAAGATCCGCGAGAGCGGGTTCGACGGCCTCATCGAGGACCTGCGCACGCGGCTGGCGGCCGCCGCCGCAAGCGGCTGAGGCCGGCGCCCGGCGCCCCCGGCGGCTCCCCGTGCGCGTTCCGTACGCCCGTCCCGGGGCAGTCATCGACGTAGTGGCTCCCGCGTCTGCATGCCGTCCGGCGGAGTTGGCCGCGGGCGCGGCCGTGCTCGAGGGCTGGGGGCTGCGCCCGCGCATTCCCGCGAACCTGTTCCAGCGCGCCGGCGGCGCGATCGTGGCCGCCCCGGACGAGGCGCGTCACCGGATGCTGCGCCGCGCCTTGCTGCGCCCCGATTCTACCGTTGTCTGGTGCGCCCGGGGCGGCTACGGGAGCCAGCGGCTCCTGCCCCGGCTGGCGCGCGGCGCGCCCCCGGCGCGGCCGAAGCTGCTGGTGGGCTTCAGCGACGCGACCGCCCTGCACGTCTTCGTCAACCAGCACTGGGGCTGGCCCAGCCTGCACGCCGCCACCCTCGCGGACCTCGGGAGCGGGCGGCTCGCGGCGCGTTCGGTGCGAGAGCTGCGGGCGGTGGTCACCGGCGCCGCCACCCGCTTCGAGTGCGCGCTGCGGCCCCTCAACGACGCCGCCCGGCGCGCGCGCACGGTCGAGGCCGGACTCGCCGGCGGCAACTTGAAGACGCTCCAGTCGCTCGCGGGCACGCCGTGGGCGGTGCGCGGGGCGGGGCGCATCGTGGTGGTGGAGGATGCCGGCGAGCGCGGCTACGCCATCGACCGGATGCTGGTCCAGCTCGTGCAGTCGGGCGCCCTGCGCGGAGTGCGGGCCCTGGTGTTCGGCCAGTTCACGGGCGGGCGCGAGCCGGACGGGCGCTTCACGGGCGCCGGGGTCATGGCGAGGTTCGCGCGCGCGGTGCGCTTTCCGGTGCTGGCGGGGGCGCCGGTCGGCCACGGCGATACGGCCCGCGCCCTGCCGCTCGGCCCCGGCCCGCGGGCGCGCCTCGCCCTCGGCCCCGCGCGGGCGCGGCTCGCGCTCACCTGGGAGCTCGCCGGCCGGTGAGCACGCCTGCCGCCGCCGCATGTGCACGCCTCGCGGGAGGGGCCGTGCTCCTCTTCTTCGCCGCCGCGTCGTGCGCCTTCGCGAGCGACCACGAGCCGCGGGAGGAGAGGGTGCTCGAACGGGTGTTCCTCGACCTCGACTGGCGGGAGGACGAGGTCGAGTTCCCCGCCCTCCCGCGTCCGTCCGGCCTGGTGCGCTTCGAGCTGAACGAGCCCGGCTCGCCCCACGAGTACTTCCTCGACCGCCGCTCCTACTCGATCGGCGGCGACGGGGTGGCGCGCTTCACGGTGGTGGTGCGCTCGCGCTCGGGGGTGGACAACCTCTTCTACGAGGGCGTGCGCTGCG
>CAZSPS010000171.1:0-4305 GCA_964608875.1 uncultured Ectothiorhodospiraceae bacterium | reverse complement strand
GGGGCCCCCCGCCCCCCTTCCCCCCCGCGCGGGGGGGGGGGGGGGGGGGTAGTTTCCAGGCATCGGGCGTCCAGGCATGTCCTTCGAGCCTCGGTCAAAGGTGAAGCCGTGAGCGTAGCACAATCCGCCTTCCTTCTGAATATTCGCATAATACATATTATGTAAAGTAAAGGTTCGATCAGGATCGACCAAGGTAGGTCAGGAATCGGGGCCGGCGCGGGGCGCCCCGGCCTCCCGCTCCCGGTTCCGGAGCGCGCCGCCCGGCACCAGCAGCCATGCGAGCGAGAGCAGCATCAGCAAGGCGACGGCCGCGAACGCGGCCTGGTACCCCCGCGGATCGTAGCCTCCCCCGGCGTCCGCAGGCCACAGGTCGATGATCGCGCCGAGGGCGTACTGGAGGGCGAACGCCCCGAGGAACAGCAGCAGGTTGAGCCCGGTCATGGCCCGCCCCGAGTAGCGCACGGTGAAGTGCGCGGACAGCGTCGGATACACGATGATGCCGAGGTTGCCGAAGAACCCGAACAGGGACCAGACCCAGTAGCCCCGCGGATGCACCTCGGCGATCAGCAGGCCGAGGATGGCGAGGTAGACCGTGGAGGCGAACGCGACGATCCCGATCGGCCCCACCCCGAGGCGCCCGAAGCCGTTGGCGACGGCTCCGGTGGCCAGCATGCCGGCGGTGAGGGCCAGGTTCAGCACCAGCAGGTGCTGCGCCGCCGCGTCGGGCGGGAGGCCCGCCACGTCGCGCAGCCACGGCCCGGCCCACAGCCCCTGGATCGCGAGCCCCGAGCCCATGCCCATGATCGACACCGGGGCGAAGCGCCAGAACAGCCGGTCGCGGAAGATGAGGCCGAGACCGGCCAGCGTCTCGCGCATCGAGTCCGGACGCCCTTCGCGCTCGGACTCGTGCCGCGGCACCGCCAGCAGGATGAGCACCGACACCGCCGCCGTGACCGCCGCCAGCACCTGGAACACGCTGCGCCAGGTGGTCCATTCGAGCGCCATCTCGACCGGGGTGGTGGCGGCCATGGTGCCGAGGCCGCCGATGCCCAGGATGAGCCCGTTGACGAGCGGCCACTGCCGGGACGGGAACCACAGGGTGATGGCCTTGAACGACCCCATCAGCCCGCCCGCGAAGCCGACCCCGATGAGCGCCCGCCCGAGGAGCAGCAGGCCGGAGGACGGCGCCGCGGCGAACAGCACCGCCCCCGCCGCCGCCACCAGCAGCAGCGCGAACTGCACCCGGCGCGGCCCGTAGCGGTCGAGCAGGATGCCGAGCGGCAGCTGGAAGAGCCCGAAGCCGAGGAAGTAGAGCGCGGTGAGGAGTCCAAGGTCGCCCGCCCCGAGGCCGAACTCCGCCGCCAGCCGGGGGCCGATGACGGCGTTGATGGAGCGGTAGAGGTAGGACAGGAAGTAGCCCGCCCCGAAGGGCAGGCACACCGCCGCCAGCAGGGAGGCCGTGGTGCGGCCGCGCCCTCCCCCGGCCCCGCCGTCGCTCATCTGGTGCCCGGAGCCGGACTCGAACCGGCACGGCCGCGAGGCCGGCGGATTTTAAGTCCGCTGCGTCTACCTGGTTCCGCCATCCGGGCGTGCTTCGATGCCGGGGTCGCCCGGCGGGTGGATGGAGGCTGAGGTCGGAATCGAACCGGCGTCCACGGCTTTGCAGGCCGCTGCATGACCACTCTGCCACTCAGCCCGCGGATCGGGCTCCCCGTCCGGCGGGCGCGCGCCCCGGCGGGTGCATCTGGAGCGGGAAACGAGACTCGAACTCGCGACCCCAACCTTGGCAAGGTTGTGCTCTACCAACTGAGCTATTCCCGCGTTTCGGGCGGGGATTCTAGGCCGCCCGCCCGCGACATTCAACTTTCAAGCGCCGGAGCGGGCGTCCGGGGCGCCGCCGGTGGAGCTCTCGCCCTCCCCCGCTCCGCCGCCCTCCTCATGCGGCAGGTCGGTGCGCAGCAGGCTCCGCGCCGCGGCCAGGTACTGCAGCATCGACCACAGCGTGAGGGCGGTCGCCGCGTAGAGCAGCGCCAGCCCGCCCGCGTGCGCCAGCCCTCCCACGTGGAGGTACGCCGGGGGCGCGGCGGCCACGCCCTCCTGCGTGCCCCCCCCCGTGCCGTAGAGCATCAGCACGATGGCCGCGAGCTGGCACACGGCCTTGACCTTGCCGAGCATCCTCACCGCCACCCGCCGGTGCTCGCCCACCCGCGCGGTCCACTCGCGCAGCGCGGAGACCGCGATCTCGCGGCCGATGATGACCGTGGCCGGCAGCGCCACCCACACCTGGGGGGTGGCCTGGACCAGCAGCACGAGCGCGGTCGCCACCATCAGCTTGTCCGCGACCGGGTCCAGGAAGGCGCCGAAGCTGGTGACCTGCTTCAGCCGGCGTGCGAGGAAGCCGTCGATCCAGTCGGTGAGGGCGGCCAGGGCGAAGACGACCGCGCAGACCTCGTTCGACCACTCGACCGGCAGGTAGAACGCGGCCACGAACACCGGCACGAGGGCGATGCGGAACAGGGTGAAGGTGGTGGGGACGTTCATTCTCCCTCCCGCAGGGCGTCGTAGATCTCGAGCGCCCGCCGTTGGCTGACCCCCCGCACCCGCGTCAGGTCCTCCACTCCCGCCCGCCGCACCCCCGCGAGGCCGCCGAACTCCGAGAGCAGCCGCTGGCGGAGCACGGGGCCGACCCCGGGCAGCGCCTCCAGGGTGGACGTGCGCCGGCGCTTCGCCCGCTGCGAGCGGTGGCCGGTGATGGCGAAGCGGTGCGCCTCGTCGCGCACCTGCTGGACGAGGTGCAGGGCCGGCGATTCCTCGGGCAGCGCGAGGGGCGATGCGCGCCCCGGCAGGTAGATGGACTCGAGCCCCGGCTTGCGGCTCGCACCCTTGGCCACGGCCGCCACCGCGACCTCGTCCGCCGCCAGCTCCGAGAGCACCGCGAGCGCGCGCTCGAGCTGCCCCCGGCCGCCGTCGATCAGCAGCAGGTCGGGGAGCGGCGGCGCTCCGCCCGCTCGCGCTTCGCCCGCGCCCTCGCCGCCCGCGCTCTTCGCGGCCACGCCGAAGCGGCGCGCCAGGGCCTGGTGCATCGCCGCGTAGTCGTCACCCCGCTCGACCCCGCGGATGTTGAAGCGCCGGTAGTCGGACTTGATCGGCCCCTCCGGACCGAACACCACGCACGAGGCGACGGTCGCCTCGCCGTCCGTGTGGCTCACGTCGAAGCACTCGATGCGCGCGGGCGGGGCGGCGAGCTCGAGGGCCTCCCCGAGCGCCGCCAGCCGCCGGCTCAGGGTGGAGCGGTCGAGCAGCTGGCGTTGCAGGGCCAGCTCGGCGTTCTCGCGCGCCATCCGCACCCACCGCACCCGGTGGCCGCGGCGGCCCATGCCGATCTGGACCCTGCGCCCGCCGCGCCGCGACAGGGCCTCGGTCAGGGAGGCGAGGGACGGCGGCTCGCGGTCGAGCACGATGCGCTTGGGGATCGGCCGCCCGTTCGACAGGTAGTACTGCCCCAGGAAGGCCTCCAGCACCTCCTCCTCGCCCGCCCCCCGCACGTTGGCCGGCAGCCGGGTATGGCTGCCGAGGCTGCGGCCGTTGCGGATCTCCAGCACCTGCACGGCCGCCAGCCCCTCGCGGCAGCACACCGCCACCACGTCGATGTCCCCCTTGGCCCCGTCCACGTACTGGCGCTCCTGGATGCGGCGCAGCCCCCCGATGCGGTCCCTGCAGCGGGCGGCGAGCTCGAAGTCGAGGCGGCGCGACGCGGCCTCCATGCGCTCGACCAGTTCCTCGATCATGGCCTCGCTCCTGCCTTCCAGGAACATCGCGGCGTGGCGCACGTCCTCGGCGTAGCCGACCTCGTCGATGAGGCCGACGCAAGGCGCGCTGCAGCGGTCGATCTGGTACTGCAGACAGGGCCGGGAGCGGTTGCGGAAGAAGGCGTCCGTGCACTGGCGGATGCGGAACAGCCGGTGGATGCCGGCGAGGGTCTGGCGCACCGCGCCGGCGCTCGAATAGGGTCCGAAGTAGCGGCCGCCGCCGCGCCGCGCGCCGCGGTGGAACACGAACCTCGGGAAGGACGGGCCGCCGCCGCCGCCGTCGCCGGCGGCGGTGAGGTGGATCCACGGGTAGCTCTTGTCGTCGCGCAGCAGGATGTTGTAGCGCGGGCGGTGCTCCTTGATGAGGTTGTTCTCGAGCAGCAGCGCCTCGGTCTCGGTGTGGGTGACGGTCACCTCCACCGACGCGGTGTGCGAGAGCAACGCCATGCCTTTCGCGTCCCGGGCGCCGCCCCGCAGCCAGGACGCGAGCCGGCGC
>CAZSPS010000170.1:0-11358 GCA_964608875.1 uncultured Ectothiorhodospiraceae bacterium | reverse complement strand
AAACTGTCTGACCCAACGATCAACGTGTGAGGGTGTCGGTGGATCAAGATCGCCCTCACGATAATCGACCGTCGTCTCGGCTATCGAGGCGAGCAGCTCTTCCCGTCGTTCAATCAGTCCTGTCACTTCCCCGTTCCCCCTCAGTCTGTCATCAGCGGCATCACGCAGTCGGTGAAACCATTGCTGCGGTTGATTGACAACTCCAAAGTCCTCAGACGGGCCACCGAGGTCTGCCCGCCCGATCTCCAGAAAGCGTCGCGCACGTCAGGAAGGGCCGGTTGTCGGCAGCGTGAAGCGCATCTCCAATGCCGCGCCACCGGCAGTCCGCCTCCCGACCGTTCCGACGGCTGGGCCTTCCGACTCGCCTGCTGCCTGCCTCTGGAAACGGCCGGTCGATCTGGTTGCAGTGCCCTCATGACCGTACACTTCTAACTTCAAGATGGGGCCTTGTCAATCGTCGGACGAGAGGGGGCAGGCGGGCGATGGAGGTGGTGGTGTGCGGGGCGGGGGTGATCGGGGCGTCGGTCGCCTGGTTCCTGGCCGAGCGCGGGGTGGGAGCGACGCTCGTCGAGCGGAGCGCGGTGGCGTGCGCGGCATCCGGGAAGTCCGGGGGCTTCATCGCGCGCGACTGGTGCGAGGGGCAGCCGCAGGCGGCGCTCGCGCGCGCGAGCTTCGACCTGCACGCGGAGCTGGCGCGCACGCTCGGCGCCGAGCGCGACTACGGCTACCGGCGCATCGACACCTTCCTCGTCGCGGGGCGCGACGACGGGGACGTCGAGCGCTACCGGGGCCAGGGGCTCCACGGGACGGCCTCGCCGCAGTGGCTGGTGGACGGGCGCCGCGCCGCGGTGCACTCGGCCATCGGCTCGCCGTCCACCACCGCCACCATCCACCCCGAGCGCTTCACCCGCGCCCTCGTCGACGGCGCCCTCGCACGCGGCGCGCGCCTCGTCCATGGAACCGTGGACGGAATCGCGCTCGACACCGGCGGACGCCGCGCCGGGGCGGTGCGCGCCGTGCGCGTCGACGGAGCCGAGCTCGCCGCGGACGCCGTGGTGGTCGCCATGGGCCCCTGGTCCGCCCTCGCCGCCCGCTGGCTGCCGCCCCTCCCCCCCGTGGCCGGGCTCAAGGGCTACAGCGTGGTGCTCGCGCCCACCGCCCCGCCCCCAGCGCAGGCCCTCTTCGTGGACTACGAGAGCGCGTCCGGCGAGCACACCTCGCCCGAGATCGTGGTCCGCGCGGACGGCGAGGTGTGGGCGTGCGGGCAGTCTTCCGACGACCCGCTGCCGCTCGACCCGGCCGACGTGAGCGTGGACGAAGCGAAGTGCGGCGAGATCGCCCGCATCTGCGGGGCGCTGTCGAGCCGGCTCGAGGGCGCCGCCGTGGTCCGCACCCAGGCCTGCTACCGGCCGATCTGCGCCGACGCCATGCCGCTGCTGGGCGAGGTCCCCGGCATCCCCGGCGCCTACGTCGCCACCGGCCACAACTGCTGGGGCATGCTGAACGCACCCGCGAGCGGGCGTGCGATGGCGGAGCTGCTGTGCGACGGGGCGTCGTCGAGCCTCGACCTCTCGCCCTTCGACCCGGCCCGCCTGCTGAACTGACCGAGGGAGAAGAGGAGACCCGGACATGCCCTACGTGCTCTACGGCCACCCGCGCAGCGGCTCGTGCAGCGTCGAGTGCGCGCTCGCCGAGGCCGGCGCCGAAGTGCGGGTGGTGAAGGTCGATCTGCGCGCCCACGAGCAGCGCGAGGACGCCTGGCGCGCCGTCAACCCCGCCCGCAAGATCCCCGCCCTGGAGCTGCCGGCGGAAGACGGGTGCGGCGGCCTCCTTCTCACCGAGTCGGCGGCCATCCTCGTCGCCCTCGCCGAGCGCCACCCCAAGGCGGACCTGCTGCCGCCCCCTGCCTCCGCCGCCCGCGCCCAGGCCCTGCGCTGGCTCGTGTACCTGGTGAGCGAGGTCTACCCCCTCATCGAGGTAAGCGACTACCCGGAGCGCTTCGCCGTCGGCGGAGCGGCGCCGGAGGCGGTGCGCGAGCACGCCCACGCCATGCTGCGCGAGCGCTGGCTAGTGCTGGAAGCGGCCATCGCCGGCAGCCCGTGGCTGCTGCCCGAGGGCTTCAGCGCCGCCGACCTCCACATCGCTACCATGAGCCGCTGGAGCCTCGATGCGAAGTGGCGCGCCGCCGCCCTGCCCCGCGTCGAGACGATCGTCGCCGCGCTCGCCGAGCGCCCGGCCGCCGGCCCCGTCTGGCGCCGCCACTTCCCGCCGCGCAAGGCGGCGTAGCGCCTGCCGCGGCGGGCGGCCCGGCCTACTCCGGCTGCGGCACGATGCGCAGGTAGGGGCGGGGGGCCTTCCAGCCGCCCGGGAACTTCTCCTTCGCCTGCTCGTCGGACACCGCCGGCACGATGATGACGTCCTCCCCGCTCTTCCAGTTCACCGGGGTGGCGACCTGGTGCTTCGCGGTGAGCTGCATCGAGTCGAGCACCCGCAGCACCTCGTCGAAGTTGCGGCCCGTGCTCATGGGGTAGGTGAGGCTCAGCTTCACCTTCTTGTCCGGCCCCACCACGAACACCGAGCGCACGGTCGCGTTGTCCGCCGCCGTGCGCCCCTTGGCGCCGCCGCTCGCGTTCGGGTGGATCATGTCGTAGAGCTTGGCGACGGCGAGGTCGTCGTCCCCGATGAGGGGGTAGTTGACCTTGTTGCCCTGCGTCTCCTCGATGTCCCCGAGCCAGCGCTCGTGGTCGTCGACCGGGTCCACGCTGAGGCCGATGACCTTGCAGTTGCGCTTGCGGAACTCGTCCTCCAGCCCCGCCATGTACCCGAGCTCGGTCGTGCACACGGGGGTGAAGTCCTTGGGGTGGGAGAAGAGGATCGCCCAGCCGTCGCCGATCCACTCGTGGAAATCGATGGTGCCGTGCGTCGTGCGGGCGGTGAAGTTCGGGGCCTCGTCCCCGATCCGAATTGCCATGTCGGTCTCCTTCTGGTCAGATGGCGGCACCGGCCCGGCCGGTGCAGGGGGGCGGATTGTACGCCCGCACCGGCGCACCGGAGCCCCCGAAAACGCTTCCGGTGCCTGACGGTTTGGAAACCGAGCGGGAACGAAAACTCATGAGAAAAATCGGCGCATCGCTCATCGCCGCGCTCTGGCTGCCGCTCGCGGGCGCCGCCGTCGCCATCGTGCGCTTCGGGGAGCTGCCGCTCGGCGGCGTCGGTGCCGAGGGTCCCGCCTTCGACCTGCTGCTGCTCTACGTCGCGGGGCTGCCGGCCGCGCTGTGCGCGGCCCTCGCCTGGCCGCCGCCGCGCGAGCGCCGCGCGCAGATGCGCTTCCCGATGGCGGTCGTCACCGCCGTCATGCTGGGCGCGCTGCTCACCGCCGTCGGGGCGGCGTTCGGCCCGCTCTGGGTCCTCGCCGGCGGCCTCGCCGCCGCCCTGCCCCTGCTGGGTCCGGCCCGTGATCGCCTGCGCCGCGGCTAGTCGAGGCCGGACGGGGCGCGCGCGTGCCAGTCGGTGGCCGCCTGGTACGCCTGCCCGATACGCAGCGCCGTCGCCTCCTCGTAGCCCCGGCACGCGATCTGGAGCGAGGTCGGAAGGCCGCCGCCGCCCCCGTCGGCCGCGCCGTTCGGCACCGCCAGCGCGCAGTAGTCGATGAGGTTGAAGGGACGGGTGAAGATCGCGGCCGTGGTGCTCTGGTCGATGTCCGCCACCACCGGCGCGGCGGTGCGCGCGCCGGGCGTGAGGAGCGCGTCCGCGCCCACGCTCGCAAGCGCCGCATCGAACGCGCGCCGCAGCGCCGCCCGCTCGCGCTGCACCAGGATGTACTCGCGCGCCGGCATGTCCCGCCCCGGCCGGATGCGCGGGCGCACGTCGTCGTCCACCGGCAGGGCGTCGTCGTCGATGTACTGCCCGACCCAGGTGTAGCCCTCGGCCGCGATGATCTTGCCGACCAGGTCCCCCATCGGCACGAACCGGGCGGGGAGCTCCACGTCCACCACCACCGCCCCGAGCCGCGCCAGCACTTCGAGCGACTCGTCGTAGGCCGCCAGCATCTCGCCGTCCACCCCCTCGCGCTCGGCCTCCGGCATGCGCGCGAGCCGCATCCCCGCGACCCCCCGCCCGAGGCCGGGGCGCGGGTCTTCGGCGGGCGGCGCGGCGAGGGTGAGCGGGTCGTGCGGGTCGGGCCCCTGCAGCAGCCAGTAGAGCTCGGCCGCGTCCGCCACCGTGCGGCAGATGGGGCCCGGAGTGTCGAGGGTGTGGGCGAGCGGCAGCACGCCGTGGCAGCTGATCCGGCCCACCGTGGTCTTGAGCCCCGTGAGCCCGTTCCAGGCGGCCGGGATGCGCACCGAGCCGCCGGTGTCGGTGCCGATGGCCCACGGCGCCATGCGCGCCGCGACGCTCACCCCGGAACCCGAGCTGCTGCCGCCGGGCGCCCGCTGGACCTCGAGGTCCCAGGGGTTCCAGGGGGTGCCCATGTGGCGGTTGGTGCCCCACGCGCCCATCGCGAACTCGACCGTGCGCGTCTTGCCGAGGACGATGGCCCCGGCCGCGAGCAGGCGGCGCACCAGGGTGGCGGTGACTTCGGACACCCGCGACTCCCACACCCGCGAGCCGCCCGTGGTCACCCGCCCCTCGATGTCGACGATGTCCTTGACGGCCACCGGCACCCCGTGGAACCGCCCCACGGCGTGCCCGGCGGCGCGCGCGAGGTCCGCCGCCCGCGCCGCGACGCGCGCCTCGTCCGCGTACACGGCGGCGAAGGCGCCGAACTGCGGGTCGTGCCGCTCGATGCGCGCGAGCAGCGCCTCGACCGCCTGCTCCGAGCCAAGCCGCCCGGCCGCGAAGGCGTCCGCCATCTCGACCGCGGTGAGCGTTGCGCCGTCCGGCACCGCCGCCGTCTTCGCCGTCTTCGCAGCCTTCCCCGTAGTCGCCGTCGTCGTCGCCCTTGCCATCGCCGACTCCCCCCTCCGCCTGCATGCGGGTACACTCGCAACCTGGGCGGGGCCGGGCCGGCCCCCCCGCACCGCTACGCCGTGAACCCCGTCAGGCCCGGAAGGGAGCAGCGGCAGCGGCCGGTGCGGGTGCCGGGGTGCGGCTGGCCCGCGCCGCCCTTCTCGATTCGAAAGCCGGAGCGCGCGCTCCCGCGGTCAGAGCATGTCGCGGACGGCGTCGCGCTCCTCTTCGAGCTCCGCCCGCGTCGCGTCCATCTTCTCGCGCGCGAAGTCGTCGATGTCGAGCCCCGGCACCACCTCGTAGCGCCCGCCGCCGACCGTCACCGGGTAGGAGTAGACGACCCCCTCGGGGATGCCGTAGCTGCCGTCGCTCGGCACCGCCATGCTGGTCCACTCGCCCTCGGGCGAGGCGCCCACCGCCCAGTCCCGCATGTGGGAGAGCGCGGCGTAGGCGGCGGACGCGGCGCTCGAGAGCCCGCGCGCGGCGATGATGGCCGCGCCCCGCTCCTGCACCCGCGGGATGAACTCCCCGCGCACCCACCCGTCGTCCACCAGCTCCGGCGCCGCGCGCCCCGCGACCGTGGCGTGCCGGAGGTCGGGGTACTGCGTGGACGAGTGGTTGCCCCAGATGGTCATGCGCGCCACCTCCGCCACCCGCGCGCCGGTCTTGTCCGCGAGCTGCGCGACCGCCCGGTTGTGGTCGAGGCGGGTCATGGCGGTGAACTGCGAGGGGTCGAGGCCGGGCGCGTTCTTCATGGCGATGAGCGCGTTGGTGTTGGCCGGGTTGCCGACCACCAGCACCTTCACGTCGCGCGCCGCGTGCGCGTCGAGCGCGCGCCCCTGCGGGCCGAAGATCTGCCCGTTGCCGGCCAGCAGGTCGCGCCGCTCCATGCCCTTGCCGCGCGGGCGGGCGCCTACCAGGAAGGCGAAGCGGGCGTCGCGGAACGCGCGCTCCGCGTCGTCCGTCACCGTCACCCCGTGCAGCAGCGGGTAGGCGCAGTCGTCCAGCTCCATCTTCAAGCCTTCGAGCGCCCCGAGCGCGGGCGTGATCTCCAGCAGCTGCAGGACCACGGGCTGCTCCGGCCCCAGCAGTTCGCCCGAGGCGATCCGGAACAGCAGCGAATAGCCGATCTGGCCCGCCGCCCCGGTCACCGCCACCCGCACCGGCGCTTGCGTCTTCATCGTGACTTGCTCCGCTTGCCGCCGGCCTGCTTGCTTCCGGCCCGTTTGCCGCCTTGTTTGCCGCCCCGCCCGGCCGCCCGCTTGCCGCGCGCGTCCACCGGCGCGTAGTCGCGCTGCTCGTGCCCGAGGTACAGCTGGCGCGGGCGCCCGATGCGGAAGTCCTCCTCGTCGCTCATCATCTCGTTCCACTGCGTGATCCAGCCCACGGTGCGGGCCGCGGCGAAGATGACGGTGAACATGTTGAGGGGGATGCCGAGCGCGCTCAGGATGATGCCGGAGTAGAAGTCCACGTTCGGATAGAGGTTGCGCTCGACGAAGTACTCGTCCCGGCGCGCGATCTGCTCGAGCTCGAGCGCGATCTCGAACATCGGCTGCTCGCCTTCGGTGCCCTCGAGCTGCTCGAGCAGGTCGTGGCAGGCGTCGCGGATGATGGCCGCGCGCGGGTCGTAGCTCTTGTACACGCGGTGCCCGAACCCCATCAGGCGCAGCCCGCTCTCGCGGTCCTTCACGCGCGCGACGAAGCGCGGGATGTCCTTGGCGCTCCCGATCTGCCCGAGCATCTGCACCACCGCCTCGTTGGCGCCGCCGTGCGCGGGGCCCCACAGGGTCGCGATGCCCGCCGCCACCGCCGCGAACGGGTTGGTGCCGGAGCTGCCGCACAGCCGCACCGTGGAGGTGCTCGCGTTCTGCTCATGGTCCGCGTGCAGGATCATCATGAGCTCGAGCGCGCGCACCGCCACCGGGTTCGCCGCGTAGGGCTCGGCCGGCACCCCGAACATCATGCGCATGAAGTTCTCGACGAAGCCGTAGGAGTTGTCGGGGTGCAGGAACGGCTGCCCCTCCCCCCACTTGAGGGTGTCGGCCGCGATGGTCGGCATCTTGGCCACCAGCCGCAGCACGCAGCGCATGCGGTGCTCTGGGTCGTTCACGTCGAGCGCGTCGTGGTAGAAGGAGGAGAGCGCGCCGACCAGCCCCACCATCATCGCCATCGGGTGCGCGCCCCGGCGGTAGCCGGTGATGATCGTGCGCAGCCCCTCGTGCACCATGGTGTGGCCGCGGATGGTGGCGTCGAACGCCTCCCACTCCTGGCGGGTCGGCAGCTCGCCGTGGATGAGGAGGTAGCACACCTCGAGGAAGCTGCTGTGCGCGGCGAGCTGCTCGATGGGGTAGCCGCGGTAGAGCAGGATGCCCTCGTCGCCGTCGATGTAGGTGACGGCGCTGCGGCAGGCGGAGGTGGAGGTGTAGCCGGGGTCGTGGGTGTAGTAGCCGAGCTCCTTCGGCACCTGGGAGATGTCGATGACCGGGGTGCCGTAGGTCGGCTCCAATACCGGGAGCTCCGCCCGGCGGCCGGTCGCGTCGTCGGTGAGGGTTACGGTCTTCGCCATGTGCTGTTCCCCATTGCCGCCCGAGCCCGGCAACGGAGCCGGGCGCGGCGGCGGATTCGTCGTCGTCCGGAGGCCGGCGCCCCCGGAGCCGCGTGGACCCGCCAATGTTCGCACAGCCCGCCCGCGCTTGGGTAGCGGTAGCGCCGACCCGCCGTTCTGCTAGACTTCGCGCCGCAGACTCTGCGTAAGACTCTCCGCACCGGCCAGCCATGAGCCAGACCGCGCTCCTTGCCGCCAACGCGCAATTCCTCGAAGACGCATACGCCCGCTACCGGGCCGACCCGGCGGGGGTGGACCCGCAGTGGCGCTCGTTCTTCGAGGGGCTCGAACGCGGGCGCGCGGGGGGAGACGGCGCGGCGGCCGGCGCCGCGCCCGCGGGAGCCGGAGCGGGGCCGGGCAGCGTCGACGGCCTCATCAGCGCCTACCGCTACCGCGGCTACTGCGTGGCGGACGTCGACCCCCTCGACCTGCACGAGCTCTACGGCCGGCCGGACGCGCCGGACGTGGACCCCAAGGCGCACGGCTTCACCGACGCCGACCTCGAGCGCACGGTCGCCACCGGCTCGCTGCACGGCCCGCCCGAGCTGCCGCTCCGCGAGCTCGTGCGCCTGCTCGAAGACACCTACTGCGGGCACATCGGCACCGAGCTCTCGCACCTGAGCGACACCCGCGCCAAGCGCTGGGTGCAGGAGCGGCTGGAGCGCGCGCGCGGGCGCCCCGGGTTCACGGTGGAGAAGAAGCGCGACATCCTGCGCTGGGTGATCGCGGCGCGCGGCCTCGAGGAATTCCTGCACACCCGCTATCCGGGGCAAAAACGCTTCTCCCTCGAAGGCGGGGAGTGCCTCATCCCGCTCCTCGACGAGCTCGTGCAGCGCGCCGGCGCGTGCGCCACCCGCGAGATCGTCGTCGGCATGGCCCACCGCGGCCGGCTCAACGTGCTGGTCAACGTCTTGGGCAAGCTCCCCGCCGCCCTGTTCGGCGAGTTCGAGGGCAAGGTGGAGGTCGGCGCCGGCTCGGGGGACGTGAAGTACCACCTCGGGTTCTCGTCGGACGTGGAGACCGCGGGCGGCCCGGCCCACGTGGTGCTCGCCTTCAACCCATCGCACCTCGAGATCATCAATCCGGTGGTGGCGGGCTCGGTGCGCGCCCGCCAGATGCGGCGCGGCGACGCCGCGCGCCGCCAGGTGCTGCCCGTGCTGGTGCACGGCGATGCGGCCTTCGCCGGGCAGGGGGTGGTCACCGAGACCCTCAACCTGTCGGAGACGCGCGGCTACTCGACGGGCGGCACCGTGCACGTGGTGGTCAACAACCTCATCGGCTTCACCAACAGCGACCCGCTCGACTCGCGCTCGTCGAGCTTTTGCACCGACGTGGCCAAGCTCGTGCAGGCGCCCATCTTCCACGTCAACGGCAACGACCCGGAGGCGGTGCTGTTCGCGGCCGGCATCGCACTCGACTACCGCATGGAGTTCGGGCGCGACGTGGTGATCGACCTCGTGTGCTACCGCCGCCACGGGCACAACGAGGCCGACGAGCCGATGGTCACCCAGCCCATGATGTACTCGCGCATCCGCCGCCAGCGCGGGGTGCACTGGCTCTACGCCGAGCAGCTCGAGCGCGAGGGGGCGATCGCGCCGGGCGAGGCGAAGGAGACGTACGACGACTACCTGCGGCGGCTCGAGACCGGCGAGCCGGTGGCGCGCAAGCTCTACTCCGGGCTCAAGATCGACCACCTCGCGGACTGGACCCCCTATCTCGGCGGCGCCGACTGGCGCGCGCCGGCCGAGACCGGGGTCGCGGCCGGGACGGTGGCGGAGCTGGGGGCGAAGCTCTGCGAGTACCCCGAGCACTTCCGCCTGCACCGGGTGGTGGAGCGGCTCATCGGGGCGCGGCGCGAGATGGCGCGCGGCGAGCGGCCCATGGACTGGGGCTTCGCCGAGATGCTCGCCTACGCCACGCTGCTCGGCGACGGCTACTCGGTGCGGCTCTCCGGGCAGGACTGCGAGCGCGGCACCTTCGCGCACCGCCACGCGACGCTGCACAACCAGGAGGAGCGCGGCACCTGGCGCCCGCTCGAGCACCTGTTCGAGGGCCAGCCGCGGGTGGAGATCGTCAACTCCCTGCTGTCCGAAGAGGCGGTGCTGGGGTTCGAGTACGGCTACAGCTCCGCCGAGCCCGAGGGGCTGGTGCTGTGGGAGGCGCAATTCGGGGACTTCGCCAACGGGGCGCAAGTGGTCATCGACCAGTTCCTGAGCTCGTCGGAGGCCAAGTGGGGGCGCCACTCCGGCATGGTGCTGCTGCTCCCGCACGGCTACGAGGGGGCGGGGCCGGAGCATTCGTCGGCGCGGCTCGAGCGGTTCCTGCAGCTGTGCGCGGAGGACAACCTGCAGGTCTGCGCCCCCACCACCCCGGCCCAGATGTTCCACCTGCTGCGCCGCCAGATGGTGCGCCCGTACCGCAAGCCGCTGGTGGTGATGAGCCCGAAGAGCCTGCTCCGCCACCCCGAGGCGGTGTCGGCGCGCGAGGAGCTCGCGCCGGGGAGCGGGTTCCGGGCGGTCATCGATGACCCCGCCGCGCCCGCGCCCGAGCGGGTGAGGCGGCTCGTGCTGTGCGCGGGCAAGGTGTGGTACGACCTCGACGCGGAGCGCCGCGAGCGGGGGCTCGGCGAGCGGGTGGCGCTGGTGCGGGTGGAGCAGCTCTACCCGTTCCCGCGCGAGGAGATCCAGGCGGTGCTGGACCGCTACGCCAAGGCCGAGGACGTGGTGTGGGCGCAGGAAGAGCCGCGCAACCAGGGCAGTTGGTTCTTCATGCTCTCGCGCCGGCACCTGGCGGGCATGATGGACGCCGGGCGGCGCCTCGGCTACGCGGGGCGCGAGTACTCGGCCTCGCCGGCGGCCGGCTACCTGAACGTGCACCTCGAGCAGCAGCGCGCGCTGGTCGCCGCCGCGCTCGGGCCGGTGGCGGTCCGGGGGACCGGACGGAACGGGCGTGCAGCACGCGCCAAGCACGCGAAACGGGCATAGCGGGCCGGACGGGGCGGGCGTGCTGAACGAGCAGGACGGGGGGAACGTGCAAGACGAACGCAACGGGTGGAGCGTGCCGGACGGGCATGACGGGCGGAACGGGCCGGGCGGCACTCGGGCCGGGCGGCGGCGCGGCGGGAGGCAGGCCCCGTGACCGTGGACGTGCGCATCCCGCCCCTCCCGGAGTCGGTGCAGGACGCGACCCTGCTCGCCTGGAACTTCCGGGCGGGCGACCGGGTCGAGCGAGGCGACGTGCTGGTCGAGCTGGAGACGGACAAGGTGGTGCTGGAGGTCCCGGCCCCGGAGGCGGGAGTGCTCGCCGAGATCGTGCTCGCGGAGGGAGAGACGGGGGTGGGCGACGAGCTCATCGCGCGCATCGACCCCGCGGGCGCGGGAACGGCGGCGGGCGCGGGGAGCGCGGGCGCATCGCCGGACGGCGCGGGCGCGGCGGCGCACGAGCCGGACGCACCGGCGCCCGCATCGGCCGCGCCAACTGCATCGGTCTCCCCGGTCGCAGCAGGCACGCCAACCGCCGGGACTCCGGTGGGCGCAGGCGGCGGATCGGCGGGCGCGGGCAGCGGACCGGCGATGGGTCCCGCCGCACGGTTGCTCGTCGCCGAGCACGGCCTGGACCCCGCCGCCATCGAGGGCACCGGCAAGGACGGCCGGGTGACGAAGGCGGACGTGCTGCGCCACCTCGAGGCCGCGCCGCGCGCCCGGACGCCGGCCGGGGACGGCGCGGACGAACCGCCCGCCGCTCCTTCCCCCGCCCCGGCTCCCGCATCTGCACCTGCACCGGATGCGGCCTCCGCGCCGGCA
>CAZSPS010000169.1:0-3000 GCA_964608875.1 uncultured Ectothiorhodospiraceae bacterium | reverse complement strand
GCCGCGTGCGCGCGCGCGGGCAGGACGACGAGGCGAGCATCGCGGAGCGGATCGGCAACGCGGTGCGCGAGCTCTCGCACTACCGGGACTTCGACTACCTGGTGGTCAACGAGCGGCTCGAGGACGCGCTCGACGAAGCGGCGGCCATCGTGCGCGCGGAGCGCGCGCGCACGGCGGTGCGCGCGCGCAGCCTCGCCCCGCTCCTCGAACGCCTGCTCGCGGACGGCTAGCCACCCGGGGCGCGCCGCGCCGCGCATTGCAACCGCAGGGCCGGTGTGCAAAATGGGCGGCGCGTTGGAACCACACCCACCTTGAGAGGAGTCGACGCCATGAGCGCAACCACACGAATCGTCCGCACGATGCTGGCCGGCCTGCTGGCCCTCGCAGGCATGGAGGCTGCAGTAGCGCAGCAGGAGGTCATCTTCGGGATCTCGGCCAAGCCCGGCTCGCTGCAACAGCTCACCGCCGCGGAGTTCACGAAGCGGGCCAACCAGCGTCTCGGCGGCGCGGCGGAGGTCAAGCTGTTCGATTCCGCCCAGCTCGGCAAGGACAAGGAGCTGATGCAGAAGCTCAAGCTGGGCACGGTGCACCTCGCGCTCCCGAGCTCGATCATGTCGTCGGTGGCGGACGAGTTCGGGCTGTTCGACATGCCCTTCCTGGTCAAGGACCGCGCGCACCTCGGCCGCATCGAGGAGGCGCTGTTCTGGTCGCGGATCGCGCCCGCGGCGGAGGCCAAGGGCTACCAGGTGCTGGCGGTGTGGGAGAACGGCATCCGCCACATCACCAACAACAAGCGCCCCATCATGACCCCCGCGGACCTGAACGGGGTGAAGCTGCGCACGCCGAAGTCGAAGTGGCGCGTCATCATGTTCAACGCCTGGGGCGCCAACCCGACGCCGATGGCGTTCTCCGAAGTCTTCGTGGCCCTGCAGACCGGGGTCATCGACGGCCAGGAGAACCCCTACACCAACATCTGGTCGGCGAAGTTCGCCGAGGTCCAGAAGTACCTGTCGGTCACCGGGCACGTGTACAGCCCGGCCTACCCGACGGCCGGCAAGGCCGCCTTCGCCAAGCTGCCGGGCAAGGTGCGCGGGGTGCTGCAGGACACCGCGCGGGAGATGGCGCTGTGGGCGCGCGCCGAGGGCGCCAAGGGGGACGACGGCCTGCGGAGCAAGCTCGCCGGGGCCGGGATGACGGTCAACGTCGCCGACCGGGCGGCGTTCGTCGAGGCCTCCGCGCCGATCTACGAGCAGTTCGCGAGCGAGCTGGCGAGCGGCAAGGCGCTCATCGACGAGGCGCTCGCGCTC
This sequence comes from uncultured Ectothiorhodospiraceae bacterium, assembly GCA_964608875.1. Taxonomy (GTDB): domain Bacteria; phylum Pseudomonadota; class Gammaproteobacteria; order HK1; family HK1; genus JAJDXW01. The sequence goes on along the minus strand of CAZSPS010000169.1, from coordinate 1,693 downwards.
TCGAATTGAGCCCCGGCCGGGCCCCCCGGCCGCGGCAGCGCCGGGGGGCTCCTCGCGGGACGTGAACGCAGTGGCCACGGCAGCGCGCTGGGTCGGCATCGCCCTGCAAGCCGTCACCATCGCCCTGCTCGTCGTGCTGGCGGTGGTGGTGGTGCTCGCGGTGGTGTTCCGCTTCAGCGGGGCGTCCCTCGTCTGGTACGACGAGGTCGCCTCCGTGCTGCTCGCCTGGCTCACCTACTACGGCGCCGCGCTCGCCGCGCTCCGGCGCCGCCACCTCGGGTTCTCGGGGTTCCAGCTGAACCTCGGGCCGCGCGCGCGCCTCGTCACGTTCTGGTTCGGCGAGGCGGTGATCTACGCGGTCTTCGCGACCATGGCCTGGGCCGGCTGGTACGTGCTGCGGGTGATGGCGGGCGAGACCCTGGTGTCGCTCGACTGGGTGCCGCTCCAGTTCACCCAGTCCGTGGTGCCGATCGGCTGCGTGCTGTTCCTCCTCGCCCATGCCCTCAGCACGCCGGACGCCCTGCAGCGGCTGGCGGCCGGGCGCAGCGGGGAGGACGAGGAGATCGCCGAGGAGCTATCGAGGGCCCGGGAGGGCCTCGGGCAGGAGGACCTCGAGCGGGAGGGCCTCGAGAGCGGTGCGGCGCGCAAGGGGGGGGGCGGGGCCGGATGATCGCCGCCGCCGTCATCGCGCTGCTGTTCGGGCTCATCCTCGTCAACGTGCCCATCGGGGTCGCGATCGGCGCGGCGGCGCTGGTCGGCATGGTCTGGCAGAACGGCGTGTCCGGCCTCTTCAACGCCGCGCTCGCGCTCTTCGACGGCGCCACCAGCTTCCCGCTGATCGCCATCCCGCTCTTCATCCTGGCGGGCGCGCTCATGAACACGGGCGGCATCTCGCGGCGGCTCATCGACTTCACCTCCGCCCTCATCGGCTTCATCCGCGGGGGCCTGTCCATGGTGAACGTGGCGGTCTCGATGTTCTTCGCCGAGATCTCCGGCTCCGCGGTGGCGGACGTGGCCGCCATCGGCTCGGTGCTGATCCCGGCGATGAAGCGCAAGCGCTACCGGGCGACGTTCGCGGCGGCGGTCACCTCCTCCTCGGCCTCGCTCGCCATCATCATCCCGCCGTCGATCCCGATGATCCTCTACGGCGCGCTCGCCGACACCTCGATCGTGCAGCTGTTCGTCGCCGGCATCGTGCCGGGGCTGCTGGGCGGCTTCGCCATGCTCTGCCTTTGCTGGTGGTTCGCGGTGCGCTTCGACCTGCCGCGCGAGGAGGCGTTCTCGCTGCCGCGCCTGTGGCGGGCGTTCAAGGCCGCCGGCCCGGCGCTGCTGCTGCCGCTCATCATCCTGGGCGGCATCTTCGGCGGGGTCGTGACCGCGACCGAGGGCGCGGGGCTGGCGGTCGTGGCCGCGCTCGTGATCGGCGTCTTCGTCTACCGGGAGATCACCCTCGCCGAGCTCTACCACGCCCTGCTCGAAGGGATCACGCAGACCGCAGTGGTCATGCTGCTGGTGGCGACCTCGGCGGTGCTCGGCCTGCACCTGACGGAGCTGGAGGTGCCGCAGAAGCTGGCGCGCGCCATCACCGGCTTCACCCAGGACCGCCATGCCGTGCTGATGATCCTCAACGTGCTGCTGCTGGTGATGGGCATGCTGCTCCACGGCGCGGCGGCCATCATCCTGGTGGTGCCCA
>CAZSPS010000168.1:0-3006 GCA_964608875.1 uncultured Ectothiorhodospiraceae bacterium | reverse complement strand
CATTGAGGTAGCAAGAGGAAACGGCGGCACTGGACATGGCGGCGCGATGATGTCAGGATGGTGACCGACGTTTTGTTCGGGAGCCGTCATGGGGAAGCCGTCCTCGGCGAGCCAAGTGGTGCTGTCGGAGTTGTCAGTTCGACCGGTGGTGGACGGCGCGGAACGCGCCGAGTGGGATCGGCTGATGGACACGCACCACTACCTGGGCTTCCGGTGTTTGTTCGGGGGCGGCCTGCGGCACGTCGCCGAGACGCCGGACGGGCGGTGGGTGGCGCTGCTGGGCTGGGTTCCAGGGGCGTTCAAGGTCAGGGCGCGCGATGTCTGGATCGGCTGGGCGCCGGAGCAGCAGTTCCGGCGGCTGCACCTGGTGGCGAACAACACGCGGTTTTTGATCCTGCCGGGGCTGAACGGCGGCAATCTGGCGTCGCGGGTGCTGTCGCTGTCGCTGCGGCGGCTGTCGTCGGACTTCGAGGCGCTGCGCGGCCATCCGGTGCTGCTGGCGGAGACCTTCGTCGATCCGGGGCGGTTTTCGGGCGGCTGCTACCGGGCGTCGAACTGGGAGTTGCTCGGCGAGACGCGGGGCTACGCGCGCGACGGCGGCGGCTGGACGGCGCACGGCGCGCCGAAGCGGGTCTTCGCGCGGGCGCTTGGCCGGCGTGCGCGTGTGGCACTGGGCGACCTTGACGAGCCCGAGTCGTGGGGCGCCGGGCGCGTCAGCCCGGAGCCTCCGGCCGAGGACCGGCTGCGCAGCCTGTGCGACTTCCTGCGCCAAGTTCCCGAGTATCGCGCGGCGCGCGGCGTACGGCATCGGCTGGCGACCGTGCTGGCCATCGCGGTGGCGGCCAAGCTGGCCGGCGCCCAAGGGGTGACCGCCATCGCGGAGTTCGCCGCCCGGCTCACCCAGCGCCAACTCGCGGCGGTGCGCGCGTTCCGCAGCCCGACCGCCGGGCGCCTCGTGGCGCCGTCGAAGACCTGCATCCACCGCATCCTGTCGGAACTTGACCCGGACGCGCTCGACGGCGCCGTGCGCCGCTTCACCGCCGCCCGGCGCGGACCCGGCGGCGCGCTCGCCGTCGACGGCAAATCGCGGCCTCTGAACCGTCCCGGCGGCGGCGACCCCGAGCGCCTGACGGTGGCCGCCGTCGAGCACGGCAGCGGCGTGGTTCATGGACAGACCGCCTCGGACGGCGCCGGCGGAGAGATCCTCGGCGCGCGCCGGCTGCTCGCCGAGCTCGACATCGCCGGCCGAACGGTGACCCTCGACGCCCTGCACAGCAGCCCGAAGACCGCCCGCCAGATCGTCGACTCCGGCGGCGACTACGTCATGGTCGTCAAGGCCAACCGCCCCGCGCTGCTCGACGACATCCGCATCCTCGACTTCGACGCCGCGCCGACCCGCCGCACCGTCGACAAGGGCCATGGCCGGCTTGAGGAGCGCGCCTGCGCCGTCGTGCCGCTCGACGACTTCGGCGACGATATCGTCTCGCTTCCCGGACGCCGACAGGCGTTCCGCGTCCTCCGCCACCGCACCGTCATCGCCACCGGGCGAACCAGCATCGAGGCCGCCTACGGCATCACCTCGCTCGCCCCCAACCGCGCCGGACCATCCGAGATCCTCGCCCTCAACCGCGGCCACTGGGAGATCGAGAACCGTCTCCACCACGTCCGCGACGTCTCCTACGACGAAGACCGCTCGCGCGTGCGCGTCGGTCGCTTGCCCCGCAATCTCGCCTGCCTGTCCAACGCCGCCATCTCCATCGTCAGGATGCGTGGCCGCTTCCGCCATCAGCCCCAAGCCCACCGCCACTACGCCGCGCGACAGGCCGACGCCCTGCGCGAAGTCCTCAACCCCGCCGTCTGACCGCAACCGAGCCGGCAAACTCGGTCAATCGGGCCACCAAGCCATGGTTCACAACGCCGCCGCCGCCCGCGAACCCCTCCCTCGCGCGCCTCACGCCACTCAATAGGCCCCCGGACACCTCCCGTCTCCGCATCCCGACCAAACTTCGCCTGACTCGACCGGTCCGTGACCTCTTCCCCGCCAATTATGGAATCGCCCTGCCATCCGCTCCACGTAGTGGGGTTCCGTGGACTCTCCCATTTCCAGAACGCAGATGCGGCGCGTCTTCTCGAACAGCCAGCGCATGCAATCAAGGCCGTGTTCCGGCGTCTTCTGAATTATCACCCATTGAAAGACGCTGAAGGCCGAAGTCACGTCGAACGCCTCGTCCCGGGTGTCGGCGAGCCAGTCGTGGGCGTCCGCCAGAACATAAGCCGCGAAATCGCGCCGCACGTAGCTTCCCAGAAGCCTGGCCACTTTGATGTCGTTGACCGTCGTGTCGACTCCGGTGGACCGGAACCCGAGGTGGGCCATGCGGCTGCTGAAGAAGCCCGTGTTGCAGCCCACATCGAGGTAGGTGGAGTGGGCCTCGGGCAGCCCTTGCTGCCGGCAGATGTCACGGATGAGGTCAAAGCGTGTACCGGTGTCATCCCGCACCACTTTCCAGCCGGCGCACTCCTTCAGTTCCACGGGCTGATAGGTCCACTTCTCACCCTTATAGGGAGTCCCGCGCTCGAGCCGGTCGACCACCTCGCGTTCCGCATCCGACCGCAACCTGTCGTGGCAGCTCTCGCACACGGACTCGGTGCGGTCCTCATCAGGATGGACAAAAAACGTGGTCGCCTCGCACCCTTGGCACACCTGACATTCGAGCGGCAGCCGAGTGGATTCGTGGCCTTTTCGCCCAAGCGCCTTGAGCTGGGGGGGGCTCGCCGAGGCGATCAGCACCTCCACGCCACGGTCGGCGGCGGCGCACCAGGCCTCGACCAGCCGTTCACCGAAATATTGTGCTTCGTCGAATGCCAGAAGCGAGCCCCGCAGCGCATCGCCGACGAGTGCGATGCACCGGTCCGCCGAGACGAAATGATCGACCTCCGTGGCCAACCCCGAGCGGCAGCCCATCCTGCCGCGTTTGGTGATGTTCGGCCGGGCCCGCAGTATCGATG
>CAZSPS010000167.1:0-2265 GCA_964608875.1 uncultured Ectothiorhodospiraceae bacterium | reverse complement strand
GGCCGGGGCGGTGCGGGGCGGTGCGGTGGCCGGCTGCGGCGGGCCGTGCTACCGGCCCTGCCCGCCGCGCCACGCGCGCACCCGCTCCGCCTTCGCCGCATCGACCCACCAGGTGTCGAAGGCGAGGCCGTAGCGGGGGCGCTTCGCGGGGCGCGCGAAGAGGTCCCAGTACGCCGCCCGGAACGCGTTCAGGTGCCAGTTCGGGACCACGTAGTGGCTCCACAGCAGCGCCCGGTCGAGGGCGCGGGTGCGCTCCACCAGGGCCGTGCGGCCGGGCGCCGCGATCACCTGCTCCACCAGCTCGTCCACCACCGGGTCGCGCACCCCCGCCAGGTTGCCGCTGCCGGGGAGGTCGGCGGCGGCCGAGGACCAGTAGTCGCGCTGCTCGTTGCCGGGCGAGAAGGTGATGCCGAACGACCCCACCACCATGTCGAAGTCGAAGTCTTCGAGGCGCCGCTCGTACTGCGCGGGGTCGACGGTGCGCACCGTCATCCGCACCCCGAGCCGTTCGAGGTTGCGGGCGAAGGGCAGCGCCACCCGCTCGAAGTCGGGGTTGCGGAGCAGCATCTCGAACTCGAACGGCTCGCCGCTGCCTTCGCTCTCGACCAGCCGCCCGCCGCGCACCGTCCACCCCGCCTCGCGCAGCAGCGAGAGGGCGCGGCGGAGGTTGCCCCGCAGCCCGCCCGGCTGGTCGCTGCGGGGCGGCTCGTAGGCGGCGGTGAACACCCGCTCCGGCACCCGCCCGCGGTACGGCTCGAGCAGCGCGAGCTCGGCGGCGGAGGGCAGCCTCGCCGCGGCCAGCTCGGAGTTGGAGAAGAAGCTCGCGCTCCGCCGGTACTGGCCGTAGAAGAGGTGGCGGTTGGTCCACTCGAAGTCGAACGCCTGGCCGAGCGCCTCGCGCACCCGCGGGTCGCGGAACTTCGCCCGGCGCGTGTTGAACACGAACGCCTGCATCCCGGCCGGGCGCGCGTGCGGCAGCAGCTCGCGGCGCAGCATGCCGGCCGCGAGGGCCGGGCCGTCGTAGCCCGTGGCCCAGCGCTTGGAGCCGTTCTCGAGCCGGAAGTCGTACTCCCCGGCCTTCAGCGCCTCCACCGCCACGGTGGCGTCGCGGTAGTAGTCGTAGCGGATGCGGTCGAAGTTGTGGCGCCCCGCGTTCACCGCGAGCTCCCGCCCCCAGTAGTCCGGGTCGCGGCGGTAGACGATGGAGCGTCCGGGCTCGACCGAGCCTTCCTCGACCACGTAGGGGCCGCTGCCGAGCGGTGGTTCGAGGGTGGTGCGGGCGAAGTCCCGGCCCTCCCAGTCGGCCTTCGACAGCACCGTCAGCTGTCCGAGGATGCTCGCGAGCTCGTGGTTGCGGCCGGGGGCGAACTCGAAGCGCACGCCGCGGCGCGGCCCCGAGGGGGTGTCGCCCGCGACCGGCGCCGCGCTCGGCACGTTCGCGTAGTAGTGGCGGTAGAACGGGTGCCCCTTGGTCTTCAGGGTCTCGAACGAGAACACGACGTCCTCGGGGGTGACGGGGGAGCCGTCGTGGAAGCGCGCCTCGGGCCGCAGCCAGAACGTCGCCCAGGACTCGTCGCGCGCCACCTCGATCCACTCCGCCAGCAGTCCGTAGGCGGTGGTCGCCTCGTCGAGCGACGCTTCGGCCAGGGTGTCGAAGAGGAGGTCGATGCCCGCCGCCGCGACCCCCTTGACGATGAATGGGTTGAGGCTGTCGAAGGTCGCGCCGTCCACCGCGCGGCGCACCGTCCCGCCCTTGGGGGCGCCGGGGTCGGCGTAGCCGAAGTGGGCGAAGCCGGGGGGCAGGGCGGGGGTCTCGCGGATGGCCGTGGCGTGGCCGATGCGGCTCTCGCCGCTCCCGGTTTCCGCCGCCGCAGGCGCGGACGCCGCCGCGCCGCCGGCGCCGGCGAGGGCGCCCGCGAGGAGAGCGGCGGCGGGCGCGCGCCGCTTACGCACCGCCGCCGCGGACGCCGTGGCCGCCCTCCGGCGCTCCGGTCCCGTTCCCGGCAACGGCCCCGTTCCCGGTCCCGGCCTCGGCATCGGCCTCGTCCTCGACCCCGGCGAGGCATCCGACGTGCGCGGACACGCACTCGGCCAGGGCGTCGAGGTCGTAGCCGCCCTCGAGCAGCGACAGCAGCCGGCCGCCGGCGTAGCGGTCCGCCACCTCCAGCATGCGCTCGCTCATCCAGCGGTAGCAGCCCGTGGTGAGCTCGACCTCGCCGAGCGGGTCCGCCTCGTGCGCGTCGAACCCCGCCGACAGCAGCACCG
>CAZSPS010000166.1:0-1643 GCA_964608875.1 uncultured Ectothiorhodospiraceae bacterium | reverse complement strand
CGTCGCCTCGCGCATCCTGGAGCGAAAGCTCCCGCAGGCGCGCGACGGCTACGCCCGCATGAACCGCTGACGGCGCACGGCCCGGCGGACGAGGGCGGGGAAGGAGTAGCGCTGCATGGAGGGGGCGCGGGGGACGGGCGGCGGCGAACCGGCGGCGCGCCGTCAGCGGTTCATGCGGGCGTAGCCGTCGCGCGCCTGCGGGAGCTTTCGCTCCAGGATGCGCGAGGCGACGACCGTGCGCAGGACCTGGGCGGTCCCGCCTCCGATGGTGAACATGCGCGCGTCGCGCACCATGCGTTCGAGCGGGCGGTTGCGCGAGTAGCCCGCCGCCCCGAACACCTGCAGCGCGTCGTTGGTCACGTCGATGGCCATCTCCGAGGCGAAGATCTTGGCGCGGGCGGCCTCCGCCGGGTCCGGGAACCCGCTGTCGGCGGCGTCGCCGCTGTCGCCGTTACCGCTACCGCTGCTGCCGCCGACGCTGTTGCTGCCACCGCCGCCCCCGACGCTGCCGTTGCCGGCGCCGCCGCCGGCCCGGCCCGCGCTCGCCGCCGCCTGGTACAGCAGCAGGCGCGCCGCCTCGATGCGGGTGCTCATGTCCACCAGCATCCACTGGATGCCCTGGAACTCGCAGATGGGCCGGCCGAACTGCTCGCGCTCGCGCGCGTAGGCGAGGGCGTGCTCGTAGGCGCCCTGGGCGATGCCGAGGGCCACCGTGCCCGCCCCCACCCGCTGCCCGTTGTAGGCGTTCATGAGGCCGGCGAAGCCGCGCGCGAGGCCCTCGGGCGGCACCAGGACCATGGAGGCCGGCACCTCGAGGTCCTCGAACCGCACCTCGGTCTCCGGGATGCCGCGAAGGCCCATCGCCGGCTCGCGCGCGCCGATCACGAGCCCCGGCGATTCGCCCCGCACGGCGAGGAAGCCGCCGATGCCGCGCTCCTCGCCGTCCTCGAACACGCGCGCGAAGATGAGGTGGAGCTTCGACACCCCGCCCCCGGTAATCCAGTGCTTGCGACCATTAAGTAAGTACGCCCCGTCGCGGCGGCGGTCGGCGCGGGTGGCCATCTCGGTGGCCGCGCTCCCGGCCTCGGGCTCGGTGATGCAGATGGCGGGCTTGTCGCCGTCGAGCACGAGCCGCGCGGCGAGCCGCTTCTGCTCCTCGGAGCCGTAGCGCATGACGGCCCCGAGCGCGCCCATGTTCGACTCGACGACGATGCGCGCGGTGACCCCGCAGGCGCGCGCCATCTGCTCGATGACGAGGATGGCGTCGAAGTAGTCCCGCCCCTGGCCCCCGTAGGCGGCGGGGATGGTCATCCCCATGAAGCCCGCGTCGCGCAGCGCCGCCACCGTCTCCCACGGGTACTCCTCGCTGCGGTCGGTCTCGGCGGCGCGCGGGGCGGCGACCTCGTCGGCGAAGGCGCGCGCGCGCGCCCGCAGGTCCGTGCGTTCGGCATCGAGGTGGAACATCGCTCGTCTGCGCCCTCCCGCCCAGTTCCCATCCGCCGGCCAACACGGAACTGCTCACGGCCCCGCAGGCAGCCGGCCTCCAGCGGCGGCCCACCGCAGGCCGCGTTGTGGCATGATAGCGGACTCACGGAGAGGTGTCCGAGCGGTCGAAGGAGCACGCCTGGAAAGTGTGTGTGCGT
>CAZSPS010000165.1:0-2455 GCA_964608875.1 uncultured Ectothiorhodospiraceae bacterium | reverse complement strand
GCCCCCCGGCCGCTGACGGCGGAGCGGGGTTCCCGTCGACGCTCCGGGCAACCGGGGCCGCTTTCTGCTATGCTGCCGTCCCGTCCGGAGCGGATGGGGCCGCCATGACGAAATACGTCTTCATCACGGGCGGTGTCGTCTCCTCGCTCGGCAAGGGCATCTCCTCCTCTTCGCTCGCCGCCGTCCTCGAAGCGCACGGCTTCGGCGTGACGCTGGTCAAGCTCGACCCCTACATCAACGTCGACCCGGGCACCATGAACCCGTTCGAGCACGGGGAGGTGTACGTGACCCGCGACGGCGCCGAGACCGACCTCGACCTCGGGCACTACGAGCGCTTCGTGCGCACCCCGATGGGGCGCGCGAACAACTTCACCGCCGGCCAGATCTACGAGAACGTCATCCGCCGCGAGCGTCAGGGCGGCTACCTCGGCAGCACGGTGCAGGTTATCCCGCACATCACGGACGAGATCAAGGCGTGCATCGAATCGAGCGCCGAAGGGGCGGACATCGCCCTGGTGGAGATCGGCGGCACGGTGGGGGACATCGAATCGCTGCCCTTCCTGGAGGCGATCCGCCAGATGGCGCTCGACCTCGGACGCGGCCGCACCCTGTTCATCCACCTCACCCTCGTGCCCTACATCGCGTCCTCGGGCGAGATCAAGACCAAGCCGACGCAGCATTCGGTGAAGGAGCTGCGCTCCATCGGCATCCAGCCCGACCTGCTGCTGTGCCGCACCGACCGGGCGCCGCTCCCGGACAAGGAGCGGCGGAAGATCGCGCTCTTCACCAACGTCGAGCCGCGGGCCGTGGTCTCGGTGCCCGACGTGGACACCATCTACCGGCTGCCGCGGCTGTTCCACGAGCAGGGGGTGGACTCGGTGGTGATGGAGCGGCTCGGGCTCGAAGAGAAGCCCATCGACCTCTCGGAGTGGGACCGGGTGGTCGAGCGCCTCGACAATCCGAGCGAGGAGGCGGTGGTGGCCATGGTCGGCAAGTACGTCCACCTGGCCGACTCCTACAAGTCGCTCAACGAGGCGTTGATCCACGCCGGCGCCCGCACCGGTACGCGGGTGCGCATCGAGTACGTGGACGCCGACGAGATCGAGCAGGGCGGCAGCCGGCTCCTCGAAGGGGCGGACTGCGTGCTGGTGCCGGGGGGGTTCGGCAAGCGCGGGGTGGAGGGCAAGGTGCGGGCCGCCCGCTACGCGCGCGAGGCCGGGGTGCCTTTCCTCGGCATCTGCCTCGGGATGCAGGCTGCGGTGATCGAGTACGCGCGCCACGTGGCCGGGCTCGAGGGCGCGAACAGCACCGAGTTCGACCCGCATTCGCCGCATCCGGTCATCGCCCTCCTCACCGAGTGGGTGGAGGGCGACGGCACCGTGCAGCGGCGCGAGGACGGCGGCGACCTCGGGGGCACCATGCGCCTCGGCGCGCAGGAGGTGGCGGTGGCCGACGGCACGCGGGCGCGCGAGGCGTATGGCGCGCCGGTCATCGAAGAGCGGCACCGGCACCGCTACGAGTTCAACAACCGCTACCTCGACCGGCTGCGCGAGGCGGGTCTCGTGATCGCCGCCACCACCATGGACGGGGAGCTGGTGGAGATGGTGGAGCTGGACGGCCACCCGTGGTTCGTCGGCTGCCAGTTCCACCCCGAGTTCACCTCCACCGCGCGCGACGGCCACGCCCTGTTCGAGGGCTTCGTGCGGGCCGCGGTCCGCTGCCGCCGGGAGCGGGGCGCGGGAGCGGCCGCGGCGGCGGCGGGGGCGGCGGTCGAGGCGGCCTGATGGAGCTGTGCGGTTTCGAGGCGGGGCCGGAGCGGCCGTTCTTCCTCATCGCGGGGCCCTGCGTCGTCGAGTCCGAGCGGCTCGCCCTGGAAACGGCCGCGCGCCTGCGCGACGTGACCGCCCGCCTCGGCGTCCCCTTCATCTACAAGTCCTCGTTCGACAAGGCGAACCGCACCTCCGGCGAGAGCTTCCGGGGGCCGGGCGCGGAGCGGGGGCTGCGCATCCTGGAGAAGGTGCGCGAGGAGGCCGGGGTGCCCGTGCTCACCGACGTGCACGAGGACACTCCGGTCGGGGAGGTGGCGGCGGTGGCGGACGTGCTCCAGACCCCGGCCTTCCTGTGCCGGCAGACCGACTTCATCCGGCGGGTGGCGGCGGCCGGGCGGCCGGTCAACATCAAGAAGGGCCAGTTCCTCGCGCCCTGGGACATGGTGCACGTGGTGGACAAGGCGCGGGCGGCGGGCAACGACCGCATCCTGGTGTGCGAGCGGGGCGCGTCGTTCGGCTACAACTACCTGGTCTCCGACATGCGCTCGCTCGCGGTGATGCGCGAGACGGGGTGCCCGGTGGTGTTCGACGCCACCCACTCCGTGCAGATGCCGGGGGGGCGGGGGGCGTCGTCCGGCGGGCAGCGCGAGTTCGTGCCGGTGCTCGCGCGCGCCGCGGTGGGGGCG
>CAZSPS010000164.1:0-1915 GCA_964608875.1 uncultured Ectothiorhodospiraceae bacterium | reverse complement strand
TCGCCTGCGCCGCGCCCGCGCTGCTGCTGGCCTTGCTCGGGACCGGCGCGCACCGGTTGTGGCAGACGGCGCCCCCGAAGGAGGCCTTCTTCGAGCACGTCCGCGACACCTACCGGGAGGCCGCGCAATGCGACAGCGTGGCCGCGATCGGGCTCGCGGACGAGGACGTGCGCACCTTGCGGGAGATCGCGGGCGGCGAGGTGGCGGCGTTTCCCCGGGTCCCCCGCTTCATCCACCCCCGCGCCATGACCTACGCGGACTTCAGGGCGAACGTATTCGCGAAGTACCACGAGTACGAGTGCCTGGTGGTGTACCGGGAGGACGACACCAACACCAAGCAGGCCACCAACTTCTTCGGCCCCAAGTACTACAAGCTGCGAAAGCGCATCGGCAACTGGTTCTTCTTCTCCGTGCGCCCGCCCGCGCCCGGCAACCTGAGGGCCGCCGGCGCGGACGGGTCGCTCACGCTGTCCTGGACCGCTCCGTTCGGTCCGGAGACCGTGCGCCTCGGCGCCGGGCCGAAGCCGGGCGGCGGAGCCTTCCACTACCGGTTCCGGCTGCAGGCGGACGGCAAGCCCTGGCGGGACGTGCCCTGGCGGGACGTGCCCGAGGTGGGGCACGGGCGCGCGGGCGAGCGGAACCGGGTCGTGCTGCGGGACCTGGACCTCGGCGACGACGGCTCGGGCTCGGGCTATCGCGTGCAGTTGCATGCGAGATACCCGGACGGCTTCGGCACTTCGGGGCCGCCCGCCGAGGTCCCGGTGAGGCCGCGCAAGCGGTCCTGACGCCGCCCGGAGCCATCGAATGCCCGGAACGCGCGACCGTTCGCCGCCCGCCCGATCGGACGAGGAGCGCCGAATGCCGGAAATCCGCGCCCTGCGGAAGATCGGCGCCGTCGGCGAGACTGGAGGCGCCGCCGGGCGGATTCCGGATCGGATCCATCGCGCCGCCAGCTCCCGGTATGCGGCCCTCGCGCTCATCGCCTTCTTCTTCGGGACGACGGCGATCTGGCTCCACAATACGCTCAACCACCTCGTCAGGGTCCCGTACGGCGACGAGCTGAGTACGCTGATCCGGGGGATCGGATCCCTGGCGCCTCCCCACGAGGTGAAAGACGTGAGGGTCGGCGAGACGAACCGGTGGTTCGCGCGGCTTCTCCATCCCGCCGGGGTCCTCTACATGGGCCTCAGCGGCCACGTGGAGGACGGCGAAGCCGATGAAGCCGATACGGACGCGAAGCAAGGGCGGGCGACGGTCTGGCCCCTCTACACCGGCGACTCGTATCTCGAGAGACGCTACCTCCATATCCGCGACCAGACCCAGGATCCCAACATCCAGGACTACGTGTTCTTCATGCGGCTCGCCTTCGCCCTCATCGCCGTCGCCAGCTTCTGCCTGGTCCTGTGGGCGCTGTCCGGGCGCTTCGGGTTCCCGGCCGCGGCCACCTATGGAAGCCTTATGCTGGGCAGCCGGCTGGTGTTCGACCAGTTCCGGGGGTTTTACTCGGAAACGACGATGTTCATCGTCTTCAACCTGGCCGCCGCCCTCTACGTCCGCTACGGCCTGACGCGGCCGTACCCCCTGTCGCTTCGCATCGCCGCCTGGATCGGCGTGCTCTCCGCCGCCGCCCTGTCGGTCAAGCTCACCGGGTTCATGATCGCCGCCATGCTCGCCTGCGTGTTGATCGCCGGCCTGTGGAAGCATCGGCGGCGGCTGAAACCGCTGCCGCGCATCGAGGTCTGCGTCCTGTCCCTGCTGGCGTTCGCGTACCTGGTCAACGTTCCGTTCGCGCCCTCCTGGCGCCACTTCGTCGACGGCATGCTGCAAAACGTCTGGCACTTCGCCAGCAGGCACTCCCTGGGTCCGGAACGGTTCCCTTTCCGGGCCCTCGAGGACGGCGCGGGGGCCGTGGAGC
>CAZSPS010000163.1:0-12339 GCA_964608875.1 uncultured Ectothiorhodospiraceae bacterium | reverse complement strand
CGCCCCGCGTCCTTCGCGCCCTGCTCGCCGCCGTGCGCGACGAAGTCGTCGTAGGCGACGACCTCGGCGCGGATGAAGCCGCGCTCGAAGTCGCCGTGGATGCGCCCCGCCGCCTGCGGCGCGGTGGCTCCCGCGGGCACGGTCCAGGCGCGCGCCTCCTTGGGGCCTGCGGTGAAGAACGTGCGAAGGCCCAGCAGCTCGTAGCCTTCGCGGACGAAGCGGTCGAGGCCGGGCGCGTCGAGCCCGAGCTCGTCCAGGAACTCGCGGCGCGCGTCCGCGTCCAGCTCCGCCAGCTCGGCCTCCATGGCCGCCGAGACCGCCACCGTGCGCGCGCCCTCGCGCGCCGCCGCCGCACGCACCGCGTCGAGGTGCGGGTTGTCGCGGAAGCCGTCTTCGGCCACGTTCGCGACGTACATCACCGGCTTCGCCGTCAGCAGGGAGAGCTCGCGCAGCACGTCCGCTGTCGCTCCGCCTGACGCCGCCGACCCGTCGGCCGGGCCGCCGCGGGCGGGGAGGCCATCGGCGAGGCGCCGGTGCAGCGCGCGCACGGCGTCCGCTCGCTCGCGCGCGGCCCGCTCGCCCGCCTTCGCCTGCTTCTCGGCCCGCTCGAGCGCGCGCTCCGCCGTCTCGAGGTCGGCGAGCAGCAGCTCGGTGCGCACGGTCTCGATGTCCGCGGCCGGGTCCACCCGCCCCGAGACGTGGGCGACGTCCCCGCCCTCGAAGCAGCGCACGACGTGCGCGATGGCATCGACCTCGCGCACGTGCCCCAGGAAGCGGTTGCCGAGCCCCTCGCCCCGCGACGCCCCGGCCACCAGGCCGGCCACGTCGACGAAGGTCATGCTCGCCGGGACCTGGCGGGCGGAGCCGGCGAGCGCGGCCAGGGCGTCGAGGCGCGGGTCGGCCACCGGCACCACCCCCACGTTGGGCTCGATGGTGCAAAAGGGGTAGTTCTCGGCCGCGATCGCGGAGCGCGAGAGGGCGTTGAAGAGGGTGGACTTGCCGACGTTCGGCAGCCCGACGATCCCGCATCGGAACCCCATCGGGGCGGACGGCCGGCGGCGCCGGGGCGCCGGTTCAGCCGGCCGGGCCGGCGCCCGCCGGCGCCGCCGTCCGAGGTCCGTTCCCGCCGCCGGAGTCCGGGCGCGTCGGCGCCGCCGTTCCGGTGTCGCCGTCTCCCGGCCCCGCGCCGTCCGCCGCCGCCGGATCGCCGCTGCCGCCGTCCGCGTCCGGCTTCGTGTGCAGGACCTTCATGGCCCGCTGCAGGTCGCCGGCGAGGATGGCCCCGGACACGCCGAGCGCCCGTTCCATAGCGTCGTCGATGAGCCGGCGCTCCTCCGCCCGGGGGCGGTGCAGCACGTAGTCGATCACGTCGTCCGCCCGTCCCGGATGGCCGATGCCGAGCCGCAGGCGCACGAAGGCGTTGGAGCCGAGGTGGGCGGCGACGTCGCGCAGCCCGTTGTGCCCGCCGTGGCCGCCGCCTTCCTTCAGGCGCACGGCGCCCGGCGGCAGGTCCAGCTCGTCGTGCACCACCAGGATCGCTTCGGGCTCGATGCGGAAGTACCCGGCGAACGGCCCCACCGCCTGCCCGCTCAGGTTCATGAAGGTGGTGGGCTTGACGATGCGCACCCGCCCCGCGGCTCCACCGCCGCCGCCCGGCGGCGGTCCGCACTCGCAGAGCTCGAGCGGGAAGCGGCCCGACGGGCGGAACTCCCCCCCGAGCCGGGCCGCGAGCCGGTCGGCGAACCAGAACCCCGCGTTGTGGCGGAACGCCTCGTGCTTCGCGCCGGGGTTCCCGAGCCCCACCACCAGTTGCGGCCGCACTGCCACCACGCCTCTCCTCCGCGCGGGCCGCCGCCTTCCCGTCAGGCGTCGCCGCCGCCGTCCTTGCCGTCGCCGCCGTCCGCCTCCTCGCCGGACTCCTCGTCCGCCGCCGCGGGCGTCTCCGCGTCCTCGTCCGCCGCCTCGCCTTCTTCCTCGTCCTCCACGTCGATGTCCCGCGTCACCTGGATGCTGACCACCGGCTGGTCGTGCTCCGGGCCGTGCGCGAGCGCGGGCACCTCCACCCCCTCCGGCAGCGGCACCTGGCTCAGGTGGAGGCTGTCGCCGATCTCCATCTCCTGCATGTCCACCGCGAGGTACTCCGGCAGGTCCTTCGGCAGGCAGACGATCTCCACCTCGGTCATGTGGTGCGAGACGACCCCGCCGGCCTTGCGCCCCCGCGAGCTCTCCTCGTTCTCGAAGTGGATCGGCACCAGCATGGTCAGGCGCTGCGTCTCGCTCACCCGCAGCAGGTCGAGGTGCAGCACCCGCTCCGTCGCCGGATGGCGGTGCAGGGCCTTGATGACCGCCTTCTCTTCGCGGCCCTCGACCTTGACGGTGAGCACGTGCGAGAAGAACGCCTCGTTCGAGAGCTGCCGGCGCAGGCGGTTCTCGGCCAGCTTGATCGCCAGCGGGTCCTTCTGCGCGCCGTACAGGATCGCGGGCACCTGCCCGTCGCGCCGCAACCTGCGCACCGCTCCCCTGCCCTGCTCGGAGCGGGGTTCCGCTTGAAGCTCGTAATCGGCCATGGATCGATGTCTCCGTATCCGTCGTCGTTGTGTGCCGCGACCGCGCGCCGGGGGCGGCGCCGTTGGTCCGCCCCCGCCGCGTCTAGTCCATGAAGAGTTGCCCGACCGACTGCCCGGTGCTGATCCGCCGGATGCTCTCCGCCAGCAGCTCGGCGATGCTGAGCTGGCGGATGCGCGGGCAGCGCGCGGCGCGCGCGTCGAGCGGGATGGTATCGGTGACCACCAGCTCGTCCAGCTCCGAGCCTTCGATGTTGTCCACCGCCGGGTGCGAGAGCACGGGGTGCGTGCAGTAGGCGAACACCCGCTCGGCGCCCTGGCGCTTCAGCGCCTTCGCCCCTTCGCAGAGCGTCCCCGCGGTGTCGGCGAGGTCGTCCACGATGACGCACGTGCGGCCCTCGACGTCGCCGATGATGTTCATCACCTCGGCCTCGTTCGCCCGCCGGCGGCGCTTGTCGATGATGGCGAGGTCGGCCTCGTCGAGCTGCTTGGCCATCGCCCGCGCCCGCACCACGCCCCCCACGTCCGGCGAGACCACCACCGGGTCGGACAGCTCCTTGCGCCAGACGTCCCCGATGAGGAGCGGCGAGGCGTAGATGTTGTCCACCGGGATGTCGAAGAAGCCCTGGATCTGGTCCGCGTGCAGGTCCACCGTGAGCGCCCGGTTGGCCCCCGCCGCCGAGATCACGTTCGCCACCACCTTGGCCGAGATGGGCACCCGCGCGGAGCGGGTGCGCCGGTCCTGGCGCGCGTAGCCGAAGTAGGGGATGACGGCGGTGATGCGCGCGGCCGACGCCCGGCGCACCGCGTCGATCATGATGATGAGCTCGACCAGGTGCTCGTTGGTCGGCCGGCAGGTGGAGTTGACGATGAAGACTTCCTTGCCGCGCACGGAGTCGTTGATCTCGACGTTGACCTCGCCGTCGCGGAAGCGGTCGACGGTGGCGTGGCCGGGATGCACGTTGAGCGAGTTGCACACGTCCTCCACCAGCCGTGGGTTGGCCGAGCCGGAGAAGATCATGATGGAGTCGGTGTCCATCGGCTCTTCGGCGGGGAACAGCAGATCGGCGCGCATGCCGGCCGCGCTGAACCCGGGCATCGTGATCTGCGTGGAGCGGGAGTCCTTCATCGCATTGCCGTCCGGAGTCTCGTTCCGCGGATGGGTTTGCGGGCCGCCGCGCGGGCCGGGTTCCGGCGCCGCCTCCCCTTGCGCCCGCGGGCGTTGGCTGGGGTGCCAGGATTCGAACCTGGGAATGCCGGGATCAAAACCCGGTGCCTTACCGCTTGGCTACACCCCAGGAGTGGCCGGCCGGCCGCCGCCCGCCGCGCCGCCGGGCCGCGCGAGGCGCGCGAGGCGCGCCGGCAGGGGCGATTCGTCGACGCCGCGCGCCACGAACCGGTCCCACCCGGCCGGCACCTCCCGCGCGGCGCGCCGGGCGTGCGCCTCGCCGGGGAAGATGCCGAACGCCGCCGCGCCCGTGCCGGTCATTCTCGCCCACTCGGTTCGTTCCACTCTTCCCCGCAGCCAGTCGACCGCCGCGCCCACCGCACGATGGCGGCGGCGCACCGCCGGCTCGCAGTCGTTGCCCGCCGCGGCCAGCAAGGGGTCGAGGTCGAGCGACGACCGGCCCGCCAGGAAGGGCGCTATTTTCAGCAGGGGCGAATCCCGTGTCAAACCCGGATCCGCGAATACCGAGGCCGTCGACACGGCCACCCGCGGATGGACCACGAGATACCAGCGCGCAGGCAGGCCGAGGGGGCGCAGGCGTTCGCCCGTGCCCTCCGCCCAGCCGCTCCGCCCGTGCACGAACACCGGCACGTCCGCCCCCAGCTCGAGCGCGAGGGCGGCGAGCGCGCGCGTGTCGAGCCCCGTGCGCCACAGCCGGTTGAGGACGGCGAGGGTGGTGGCCGCGTCCGAGCTGGCGCCGCCGAGCCCCGCCCCCGCCGGGATGCGCTTGACGAGGCGGATGTCGGCCCCCGCGCGCGCGCCGGTGCGTTCGCGCAGGAGCCGTGCGGCCCGCACCGACAGCTCCTCGCGCGGATCGAGGCCGGGCGGCGGGTCGCGCAGCACGATGCGCCCGTCCCGGCGCGGGGCGAGCTCCACCTCGTCGCCGAAGTCGAGCAGCTGGAAGACGGTCTGGAGCTCGTGGCGCCCGTCCGGCCGGCGTCCGACGACGCGCAGGAACAGGTTCAGCTTCGCGGGCGCGGGCCAGCGGCTCAGGGCGGCGCTCCCGGCAGCCGCCAGTCCCGCACCACCACCCGCACCGCGAACCCCTCGGCGCGGGCCGTGAGGCGCGCGGGGAGGGCGCGCGCACCGGGCTCCGCCTCGCCTTCCGCCCCGCGCCCGTACCGGTACTCGACGCTCCAGCCCTGCTGCTCGAAGCGCGCCAGGCGCCCGCCGCCGTCCCACTCCACCCCCGCCACCGGCGCTCCCGGCCGCGCGCTCCCCGTCATCCAGTACCGGAGCGAGGACGCGGGCAGGTGCCAGCCGGTCTCCCGCTCGAGCGCCTCCTCCGGGGTGGCGGCCAGGACGCGCTCGCCGGCGGCGGTGGTGAGGGCCACCCCGCCGGGTCCGCCCGCCACCTGCACCGCCCCCTGCCCGAACGCGCCGCTCAACCGGAGCCGGAAGCGCTCGTGCGCCTGGCGCCAGTCGAACAGGGCGGAGGTCCAGCCCGAGCCGGCGGTGCGCACCCCGACCTTGCCGAGCGCCTGCCAGCGCTCCGGCGGCGCGCGCCGGACGTCGGCCCGCGCCGGCGGCGCCACGCCGCCGTCCGGGGTCCGCGCCGGTCCGGCGCAGCCCGCGAGCGCCAACGACGCGGCGGCGGCGAGCAGGACGGCCGCCGGGGTGGGCGACGGCCGCCGGTGCGGCGGCCGGGGCCGGCGGCGGCCGGGGCGCATGCCGGGGGCGGGGCTCAGGTCCCGAACCGCCCGAGCGTCTCGACCAGCACCTCGTCGTCGGGGTCGCGCGCGAGCGCGGCGTCCCAGATGCGCCTCGCCTCCTCGCGCCGCCCCAGCACCCACAGCACTTCGCCGAGATGGGCCGCGACCTCGGGATGCGGCTCCATCTCGTAGGAGCGGCGCAGGTAGTCCGCCGCCTCCTCGTGCCGCCCCAGGCGGTAGAGCACCCACCCCATGCTGTCAACGATGTGGTACTGGTCGGGGCGGAGCGCGAGCGCGCGCTTCACCAGCTCGTGCGCCTCCTCGTAGCGGTCGGTGCGGTCGGCGAGGGTGTAGCCGAGGGCGTTCAGCGCGTCCGCGTGGTTCGGGTCGCGGGCGAGGATGGCGCGCAGGTCCTCCTCCAGGATGTCGAGGCGGTCCACCGAGATCGCGGTCATCGCCCGCGCGTAGAGCAGCTCCGCCTCGCCGGGGTGGGCGGCGAGCGCGGCCCCGAGCACGTCCATCGCCTCGGGCGCCCGGTCCGCGCGCACCAGGAGCTCGCCTTCCGCCCGGTAGAGCTGGATGTCGCCGTCCTCTTCCGTCAGCGCCCGCACCGTCGTGAGGTACCCGCGCGCCTGGTCGAGCCGATCCAGGCCGGCCAGCACCCCGGCCGCGCGGATGCTCGCGCTCAGGAACCATTCGCCGCCGCGCACCCGGCGGTACGCCCGCAGGGCCGGCTCGGGCTCGTCCAGCGCCTCGTGGGTCCAGCCGATGTGGAACCACGCCGTGTCGCGCCACTCGGCCCGGTGGCGCAGGCGCTCGAAGTGGGTGCGCGCCTCGCCGAAGCGTTCGAGCTCCATCAGCAGGCGGGCGAGCGAGTAGCGCACGTCGCCGCCGCCGCCGCTGGGGTCGCGCGCGAGCAGGGTCTCGTAGCGTTCGAGGGCCTCTTGCGGCCGTCCCCCGGCTTCGAGCAGCCGCGCGTGGGTGCGCAGCAACGCGTCGCTCGCGCCGCCGTCCGCGCCGTCCGCCGCCGCGTCCCCGTGCCGCGCCTCCTGGCCCGCGAGCAGCGCGAGGGCGGTGTCGAGGTCCTCGCGCGCGTACACGAGCAGCGCGAGCGCGATGGCGTACCGGTCCTCGTGCGGCGCCTCGCGCCGCAGCGCTTCGAGGACCTCCGCGCCCCGCTCCCCCTGCCCGGAGCGCACGAGCACGCGGGCGAGCGCGAAGCGCGCGCCGGGCGTCTCGTCCGCGACCCGCTCCATGAGGCCGACCCGCCGCTCGGGGTCGGGCTCGCCGTCCAGCACCTCGGCCGCCGCCAGCTCGTACCCGTGGCCGGGCGGCTCGTCCCACCGCCGCGCGAGGTCGCGCAGCGCGGCGGCGGCCTCGTCCGGCCGGCGGGTGCGCACCAGCGCGAACGCCCGCATGCGCCACGCCTCGAGGCGCTCCGGGTCCAGCTCCCGCCAGCGCCCGGCGGCCTCGGCCGCGAGGCCGTACCCGCCCCCCTCGATCGCGATGCGGGCGGCGCGCTCGGCGAGGTCCGGGTCGGGGTGGGCGCGGGCGGCGTCCAGGTAGAGCCGCGCCGCGCGCGCGGCGTTCTCCCCGCCGCCGCGCCGGACCGCGAACTCCGCGTCGAGCAGCGAGCGGAACATGCCGGGCGGGAATCCGGACCCGGACGCGCCCGCGCCGGCCCTCGCCGCGGGAGCGGGGACGAGCGCTGCCGCGGCCACGGCGAGCAGCGCGAGCGCCGCCCGCGCGGCCAAGGCGGGACGGTGGTGCGGATGCGGCATGCCCATCGCCATCTAGAATAGCCGAATGCAACCGTCCGTACTCGAAAAGCTGGACGCGATCGCCGGGCGCCGGGAGGAGCTCGGCCGGCTGCTCGGTGAGCCCGAGGTGATCGCCGACCAGCCCCGCTTCCGCTCCCTGGCGAAGGAGCACGCCGAGCTGCAGCCGGTGGCCGAGTGCTACCGGCGCTACCGCGGTGTCGTGGCCGCCGCCGAGTCCGCGCGCGAGATGCTCGAGGACCGCGACCCCGGCATCCGCGAGCTCGCGCGCGCCGAGCTGGACGCGGCCGAGGCCGAGCGCGAGACGGTCGAGGCCGAGCTGCGCACCCTCCTCGTGCCCGTGGACCCCGCCGACGACGCCAACACCTTCCTCGAGATCCGCGCCGGTACGGGCGGCGAGGAGGCGGCGCTGTTCGCGGGCGACCTGCTGCGGATGTACCTGCGCTACGCCGAGGCGCGGCGGTGGAAGACAGAGGTCATGAGCGAGAGCCCGACCGAGCAGGGCGGCTACCGCGAGGTGGTGGTGCGGGTGGTCGGCGCGAAGGCGTACTCGCGGCTCAAGTTCGAGTCCGGCGGGCACCGCGTGCAGCGGGTGCCGGAGACGGAGTCGCAGGGGCGCATCCACACCTCGGCCTGCACGGTGGCGGTGCTGCCGGAGGCCGAGGACGTGGACGAGGTGGCGATCGACCCGGGCGAGCTGAAGGTGGACACCTTCCGCGCTTCGGGGGCGGGCGGGCAGCACGTCAACAAGACCGACTCCGCGATCCGCATCACCCACCTGCCGACGGGCATGGTGGTGGAGTGCCAGGACGAGCGCTCGCAGCACAAGAACCGGGCGCGGGCGCTGTCCCTGCTGCGCGCCCGCCTGCTGGCGGCGGAGCGCGAGCGGCAGACGGCGGAGCGGGCCGAGGAACGCCGCCTGCTGGTGGGGAGCGGGGACCGCTCGCAGCGGGTGCGCACCTACAACTTCCCCCAGGGGCGGGTCACCGACCACCGCATCAACCTCTCGCTGTACAAGCTCGAAGCGGTGCTGCAGGGCGAGCTCGACCCGCTGGTCGAACCGCTGATGGGCGCCCACGAGGCGGCGCGGCTGGCGGCGATGGAGTCCGGCTCGTGAGCCGGGTCGGACCTGCGCCCACGGTCGGCGCCGCGCTCGCCGAGACCCGCCGCGCGCTGGCCGGGCTCGACGCGCCCGGCCGCGAGGCGGGGGTGCTCGTCGCCCATGCGCTCGGACTGCCGCGCACCGCACTCCTCGCCCATCCCGAGCGGCCCCTTCTCCCCGGCGAGCGCGAGCGGGTGCGCGCCGCCGCCGCGCGGCGGGCGGCGGGCGAGCCGTTCGCGCGCATCGCCGGGCGGCGCGAGTTCCGCTCGCTCGACTTCGAGGTGGACCGCTCGACCCTCGTCCCGCGGCCGGAGACGGAGCGGCTGGTCGAGGCGGTGCTCGACGCGCTCGCCGCGCCGGGGGTGGCCGGCGCGCCCGTACGCCCACGGGTGGCGGACCTCGGCACCGGCTGCGGGGCCGTCGCCGTCGCGGTCGCGCGCGCCGCGCCGCGGGCGCGGGTGGTGGCGACCGACCTCGACCCGCGCGCGCTCGCGGTGGCGCGCCGCAACGTGCGCCGCCTCGCTCCCGGCCGGGTGGAGCTCCGCCGCGGCGACTGGTGCGGGCCGTTGGAGCCGGGGGTGTGGACCGTGGTCGCGAGCAACCCGCCCTATGTCCGGGCCGGCGACCCGCACCTGCGCGGGGACGGAGTGCGCCGCGAGCCGCGCCGCGCCCTCGTGGGCGGTGGGCCGGACGGCCTCGGCGCGCTCCGGGCCATCGCGCGGGGCGCGCTCTCGCGTCTGAGGCCGGGGGGGCGGGTGCTGCTCGAGCACGGCGCGGACCAGGGCCGGGCGGTGCGCGCCCTGCTGCGCGCCGGCGGCTACCGCCGGGTGCGCACCCACCGCGACCTCGCCGGGCGCGAGCGCGTGACGGAGGGGGAGCGGCCCCAGCGCCGCGGCCGCGGACGGACGTGGGCGGGATGAGCGCGCCGGAGTCCCCGCTCGGCCCCGCGCAGCGCGAGCGCTACGACCGCCACTTGCGGCTGCCGGAGATCGGGGAGGAGGGCCAGGCCCGGCTGCTCGCCGCGCGGGTGCTGGTGGTCGGGGCGGGCGGGCTCGGCTCGCCGGCCGTCACCTACCTCGCGGCGGCCGGGGTCGGCCGGCTCGCCATCGCCGACTACGACCGGGTGGACCTCTCGAACCTGCAACGCCAGATCCTCTACCGCCTGCCGGACGTGGGGCGCGAGAAAGTCGAGGCGGCGCGCGCGGCGGTGGCCGCGCTCAACCCCGACGTGCGGGTGGAGGCGATCCCCTGGGCGATGGACGGCCCGGACCTGGTGCGCGAGGTGGCGAAGTCCGACGTGGCGGTGGACGCGAGCGACAACTTCGAGACCCGCTTCGAGCTGAACGCCGCCTGCCTCGAGACCCGCACCCCGCTCGTGTCCGGGGCGGCCATCCGCATGCAGGCGCAGGTCGCGGTGTTCGACCCGCGCGACCCCGACTCGCCCTGCTACCGCTGCCTCTTCGACGACACCGGAGACCCGGAGGAGCCGTGCGCGCTGACCGGGGTGTTCGCGCCCGCGGCGGGTCTCGCGGGCATCGTGCAGGCGGCGGAGGCGGTGAAGCTGGTCGTCGGCCTGCCGTCCGGCCTGGGTGGCCGGCTGATGCGCATCGACGCCCTGTCGATGCGGGTCGGCACGGCGCGGGTGCGGCGCGACCCGGCCTGCCCCGCGTGCGGCGCAGGCGCCGACGCCGCCGCCGGCGGCGGAGGCGGGCAGGCGGGAGAGGGAGCGGCGCCACGGTGAAGGTAGCGACCTGGAACGTGAACTCCCTCAACGTGCGCCTGCCGCACGTGCTGCGGTGGCTCGAGGGGGAGCGCCCGGACGCGCTCGCCCTGCAGGAGACGAAGCTCACCGACGACCGCTTCCCGGTGGAGGCGCTGGCGGAGGTGGGCTACCACGCCGCGTTCAGCGGGCAGAAGACGTACAACGGGGTCGCGCTCCTCACCCGCGAGCCCGCGAGCGGCGTGCTCGCCGACCTGCCGCGGCTCGACGACCCCGAGCGCCGCACCCTGTGCGCCACCGTGAGCGGGGTGCGGGTGCTGAACCTCTACGTCGTCAACGGCCGCGAGGTCGGCAGCGAACCCTACGCGCGCAAGCTCGACTGGCTCGCCCGGGTGGCGCGCTTCGTGGAGGAGGAGGCGGCGCGCTGCCCGGAGCTGGTGGTGCTCGGGGACTTCAACGTGGCGCCCGAGGACCGCGACGTATACGACCCCGAGGCGTGGCGCGAGTCGATCCTGTGCAGCGCGGCGGAGCGCGAGGCGCTGCGGCGCCTCGCCGGGGCCGGCGCGCTCAAGGACGTGTTCCGGCGCTTCGAGCAGCCCGAGAGGAGCTTCTCGTGGTGGGACTACCGTCAGGGCGCGTTCCGGCGCGGCAACGGGCTCCGGATCGACCTCATCCTCGCGAGCCGCGCCCTCGCGGCGCGCTGCCGGGCGTGCCGCATCGACCCCGAGCCGCGGGGCTGGGAGCGGCCGTCGGACCACACCCCGGTGGTGGCCGAGTTCGGGCCGGGGCCGGGCGGCGGGCCGGCCTCCCGGGACGAGGGGGCGCGGGGATGAGCGGCGCCGCGATCCGCACCGCCCGCCCCTACCGCGACCTCCGGGAGTTCCTGGTGGGGCTCGAGGCGGACGGCGAGCTGGTGCGGGTGCGGGCCGAGGTGGACCCGCGGCTTGAGATGACGGCGGTGTGCGACCGCACCCTTCGCGGCGGCGGCCCCGCGCTGCTCTTCGAGCGGCCCACCGGCCACCGGGTGCCGGTGCTCGCGAACCTCTTCGGCACCCGGCGCCGGGTAGCCGCGGGCATGGGGGTCGAGAGCGTCGAGGCGCTGCGCGAGCTCGGCGAGCTGCTCGCCTTCCTGCGCCAGCCCGACCCGCCGCGGGGCCTCCGCGAAGCGTGGCGGGCGCTCCCCGTCTTCCGCCAGGTGCTGGCGATGGCCCCGCGCGAGCTGCGCGCCGGCGCCGGCGCCGCGCCCTGCCAGGAGGTGGTGTTGGAGGGCGATGCGGTGGACCTCGGGCAATGGCCCATCCAGACGTGCTGGCCGGACGACGCGGGGCCGCTCATCACCTGGGCGCTGGTGGTCACCCGCGGGCCGGCGGAGGGGGGGCGCCAGAATCTCGGCATCTACCGCCAGCAGGTGATCGGGCGCAACCGGACCATCATGCGCTGGCTCGCGCAGCGCGGCGGCGCGCTCGACTACCGGGCGTGGCGCGAGGCGCGGCCGGGGGAGCCGTTCCCGGTGGCGGCCGTCATCGGGGCCGACCCCGCGACCACCCTGGCCGCGGTGACCCCGATCCCGGACTCGCTGTCGGAGTACGCGTTCGCGGGGCTGCTGCGCGGCGCGCGCACCGAGGTGGTGGGCGCGCTCGGGGGCGGGGGGCTCGGCGGCCTCAGGGTGCCGGCCACCGCCGAGATCGTGCTCGAGGGGTTCATCCACCCCGGCGACGAGGCGCCCGAGGGGCCGTTCGGAGACCATACCGGGTACTACAACGACGTCGAGACCTTCCCCGTGTTCACCGTCGAGCGCATCACGCACCGGCGCGACCCCATCTACCACAGCACCTACACCGGGCGTCCGCCCGACGAGCCGGCGGTGCTGGGGGCGGCCATGAACGAGCTGTTCATCCCCCTGCTGCGCCGCCAGTTCCCCGAGGTGCGCGACTTCTACCTGCCGCCCGAGGGCTGCTCGTACCGGATCGGGGTCGTGTCGATGGACAAGCAGTACCCCGGGCACGCCAAGCGGGTGATGTTCGGGCTGTGGTCGATCCTGCGCCAGTTCATGTACACCAAGGTCGTCATCGTGGTGGACGGCGACATCGACGTGCGCGACTGGCGGGACGTGGCGTGGGCCATCGCCACCCGCGTGGACCCCGCGCGCGACGTGACCCTGGTGGAGAACACCCCGATCGACTACCTCGACTTCGCCTCCCCGGTGGCGGGGCTCGGCTCGAAGATGGGCATCGACGCCACCGGCAAGTGGCCGGGCGAGACGGAGCGGGCGTGGGGCCGGCCGATCGCCATGCG